>CBFDBS010000154.1:0-6810 GCA_965603105.1 uncultured bacterium | reverse complement strand
AAATGTCAACCGCTCTTTGGCTCTATGACAAAAAGTGTGATAAATGACCAACAAACCTGGCCTATTCATAAATTTGGCCGAATCCATCATTTATTTTCTTCAAAATCTGAAAGATCACATATTTCGTACGAGTTTCCATATCGCTCATTTTTTCCACTCGTTTTTAAAAGAAAATTTCGGCCAAATTTACCTTCCAGGCGAGCCAATCTTACCTCATCGGCTTCCTCGCAGCCTGTTCGACCGGTGCTCCACGGTACGCCTTCACAGGCCACATCGTCGCCGTTAAGGCAACCTTGACTCGCGAATAGCCCAGGTTAGATAGATTCTTGAAGCCGGCCTTTCAAGCCCGGGGATGAAACCTGTCATACACCTGGCGGAGGTGTCTTCTGGTCACATGAGTGTATATTTGGGTGGTTGTGATCTGACTGTGGCCCAGCATGAGCTGAACAGAACGCAGATCGGCACCCCTCTCCAAAAGATGAGTGGCAAACGTGTGGCGGAGGATGTGGGGGCTGACCTTCTGGTCCAAACCGGCCTGCTGCCCGTACTGTTTGAGCATCTTCCAGAATCCTTGACGGGTAAAGGCTTTCCCGCGAGAGGTGAGAAAGAGAGAGTCGCTTTCTTTTTTCCAGAGCTTGAAACGGGCATCGCTCAGATATTTCCTCACAGCTTGTGAGGCTGAATTTCCCAAGGGAACAATCCTCTCTTTTCCCCCTTTACCCAAACAAATGAGAAAACCACTTTCTAAATTGACGTCTTTAATTTTGAGGGCAACGAGCTCAGAAACGCGGAGTCCGGTGGCGTAGAGGAGTTCGAGCATGGCTCTGTCGCGGCATCCTCGGGCATCGTTTTCATCCGGCTGTTCGAGAAGCTGCTCGACCTCTTTGACGGTGAGAAATTTGGGGAGGGAAAACCATATTTTTGGGGCGGAAAGGTTGGCTGTCGGATTTGTGCTCAAAACTCCTTCCAAAAGAAGGAATGAATAGTAGGATTTCAAAGAAGAGATGAGCCTGGCCAGGGAGCGGGCGGAGAGTCCCACCCGGCTCTGAGCATGAACGAATTTGATCAAGTCCTTTTCTTCTATCTTAGTCCCATCAATACCCTGTCCCTCAAAGAACTCGAAGAGCTTCTGGATATCCCTGGCATAGGAGAGCAGGGTGTTTTGGGAAAGCCCCTTCTCGACAGAAAGATACTCGATGTAGGTCTGAAGGAGTTCTTCAGGTGTTGCCGGACTTTTTTTCATCGCAGAAACGGATTGCCGCTTTTTTCCTGGCCGATCGTTGTCGAGGGACCGTGGCCGGGAAGAACAATTGTGTCGTCGGGATGGATCAAAATCTTCTGGCTGATTGAGTTGATCAGAGTGGCCCACGAACCTCCAGGGAGGTCAGTCCTTCCCACTCCCATGCAAAAAAGCGTATCGCCTGAGATAAGAAAGCTGTCTGCTAGAAGGATCAGGCTGCCCGGGGAGTGGCCGGGAGTGTGGAATATCCTCAGAGTTGAATTCCCGATTTTCACTTCATCATTTTCTTTGAGAAAAGAGTCCGGAGGAGGCGAACTTTTGGCTCCTAACATCAGTCCCAAACCGGACTGAAGAATGCTTTTGAGCATCGGCACATCGGCCTCATGCATCATCAACGGGATGTTATATTTTTCTTTGACGTCTTTATTGGCCCCCACATGGTCGACATGGCCATGGGTGTTGATCAAAGCAACGGGTATGAGGCTCTTAGCGGAAACGGCCTGAAAGATCAGCTCGGGCTCAGCCCCCGGATCGATCACAGCACATTCATTGGTTTCATCGCAGTAGACAAGATAACAATTCGTCTGCAGCGGTCCGACGACAATCATATCATATTTCATTTGTTGTCCATCATAAATTGAACCCCGCCTTTAGTCAAGGATGGGGTCAGACTTTGAAAACTTTGATAACTTCCCTTTGACTCAAATCCACGAACGCAAAACGATCTTTGGTGTGGAATAAGGAATGGGAGAAAGTTATCAAAGTTTTCAAAGTCTGACCCCAATTATGATATAATCCAGGCTTATGGCGGGACAACCCTGGCAGCTGGAGCTGGTCAAAAAATCCTTAAAGAAAAAGGAAAAACTCAAATTCCTCAATCGATACTTATCCGTCCAGCCTGAGGACATTAACCTGGATTTGGGCTGTGCTCAAGGTATTCTCAGCCATTTCCTCCGCTTGAAAGGAGGACACTGGTTGAGCGTTGACCTGGATTTGCTCAACTGCCAAACATCTCTCCATCTCCTGGGCACAAATGTCCTTCAAGTCGGTACGGGAAACCTCCCCTTTAAAGACGAGTCATATGACAGAGTCGTCAGCCTCGACTTCCTCGAACATCTAGAGGATGATCTGGGCTGTTTGAAAGAAATTCATCGCCTACTTAAACCAGGCGGAGAACTCCTTCTGGCTATCCCCCGCACAGGCCGCGGTTTTCTTCTCCATAAGCTTCGTCCCAGGCTGGGCATAACACTTGAATTCTACGGCCACAAAAGAGAGGGCTACAGCCTAAGAGACCTCGAAGAGAAACTGAAACAGGCAGATTTTGTTTCGCTCCGGCACAAATCGTTCTCCCGTTTCTTCTCGGAGTTTTTCGAGCTTATGCTGAATTTTTTCTACATTAAATTTTACAGTCCACAAATTCCTTTGGGATTGAGAGACGGGCATATCCGTCCGACGACAGCCGATGAGTTCGGATCAAAACGAAAAGCCTTCCGGCTCTACTCTTTCGTCCATCCCTTCATCTGGCTTATCACCCGACTGGATTTTCTTCTTTTTTTCCAGCGGGGCTACGGACTCATGATCTGGGTTAAAAAGTTGTAACGTGGAAACCAGAAAGAAATTCGGATTCCTTTGCGGCCCTCTTCTCTTCATCGCCGTTTATCTTTCCCCGCTTCTCCCCGACAATCCCCAGGCGCACAGACTTCTGGCTGTCTTTCTGCTCATTGTTGTCTTTTGGATCACAGAGTGCATCCCTATCCCCATTACAGCCCTGCTTGTGCCGGTCCTGATCACCGTCTTCAAGATCGCTTCTGTCCAGGACGCCTTCGCTCCTTTTGCCAATCCCATCATTATGCTCTTTCTGGGAAGTTTCATCCTCGCCCGGGCCATGTGCGTCCACACCCTTGACAGGAGACTTGCACTCTCAGTGCTTTCTATGAAAACGATCGGTCATAAAAAAACACGGGTGCTCTTCGCCCTGGGTCTCACCTCCCTTTTCCTCTCTATGTGGATCAGCAACACGGCCACCACCGCCATGATGTATCCCATCGCCCTGGGTGTAATGGACGCCTTTCATGCCGAACGAGACAAAAACAAGCCATCCTCATTCGGCGTCATTCTCCTGCTGACCCTTGCCTACGCAGCATCGGTTGGCGGGATCGGAACTCCCATCGGCAGCCCTCCCAACCTCATCGCCATAGGAATGCTGGAAAAATTGGCGGACTACAGAGTGACCTTTTTCCAATGGATGATCGTCGGTTTCATCATTCTCATCCCCATGTATCTTTTCCTCTTCCTTCTGATGAGAGTCCGGCTGAAAAAAGAAAAGGAGCCGGCCCGGCCCATTGACCTTTCCGCACTCAAGGGAGAAGAGAAAGGAGACAGGCTGTCAAGAGCCCAGAAAAATGTTCTTGTGGCTTTTTCCGTGACTGTTTTTCTCTGGATTTTTCCCGGATTCGTCTCCCTTGTCTGGGGCAGGGATTCGATCCTTTTTCTCTGGCTGCGGGATCATTTTCCTGAGGCGGTGGCAGCCATTATCGGTGCCGGACTCCTCTTTATCCTCCCTGTAAACCTGAAAAAGGGCCGGTTCACCCTCACTTTCCAGGAGGCCGTCAAGGTGGATTGGGGAACTCTTTTGCTTTTCGGCGGAGGCCTCTCCCTGGGTTTCCAAATGTTTGAAACAGGGCTGGCCGATATCATCGGTGAGAGCATTATCTCCTTGGCGGGAGATTCGGCCGGACTTCCTCTCATCACTCTGCTGGCTGTCACCTTCAGCGTATTTTTAACCGAAATGACATCCAACACTGCCTCAGCCAACATGGTAATACCCATCGTCATTGCTTTTTCCAAGGCCGCCTCGATCAGCCCCCTTCCTCCCGTGCTGGGGTGTGCCATCGGCTGCAGCTTTGCTTTTATGCTCCCCGTTGCCACTCCTCCCAATGCCATCGTCTTCGGCTCCGGGATGATCCGGCTCCCTCAGATGATGAGGTTTGGCTTCTTGCTGAACATCGGAGGGATCCTGATCATCTGGCTAGGCGTCAGTGTCCTGGCCCCACTCCTCGGGCTCATCTGAAAGAAAAGAAGCCGCAGTAATGCGTGCGCGATCAAATTCTGGTATAATTTGCCGTGATGGATGTTTACTTCTCCCCAGATGCCTATAATCACCTCAAAGCCCATACTCTTGTCGTAAAACCCAATACTGCCGATGGCCTCGTCATCGGACACAGGAGGGGACCGGCCTTCTTTGTAGAAAATTTTCTACCAACATCCAAGGGATTCTTCCCTTCTGAAGAGAAGTATCATTCACTCCGAGATCTTTTTCACGATAAGCTCATCGGCTTTTTCACTTTTTTCCCTGATGAGAAAAAAGCAAAAAAGATACTCGCTCCCTTTGCCTGCGGAAAACTCTACTTAGAGGTCAGCACTGATAAAGCCAAACGGTTGAGCATAAAGCCTTTCCTTATCGAATATGAAAAAGGTTTTATGCTGTCTCCCTTGCGGTGCAAAAAGCCTCCAGTCAAGGCATAAAGCAATGGAATCCTTTTTAAACGAGGATCAGCAAAAGACACTTCTCACCCTAGCCAGGCAGGCTATCGCTTTTCATCTGGAAACAGGAGAGAAGCTGAAAATTGAAGCGACCGATAACTCCCTCACCGAGGAAAGGGGAGTCTTTGTCACTCTTAAAGTCCGGAATGAACTGCGTGGATGTATCGGATATCCGGTTGCTTATAAGCCGCTTTTCGAAACTGTCATCGACGCTGCCGTTTCAGCCGCCGCTCACGACTTCAGATTCCAGTCTCTCGAGAAAAGTGAACTGGAAGAGACAAGAGTCGAAATATCGGTCCTCTCTCCTCCGCGCAGGATTGAGGATGTGACCGAGATTCAGGTGGGTGAACACGGAATCATCATCTCCAAGGGAGGGAAAAGGGGTCTCCTCCTTCCCCAAGTTCCTGTCGAATGGGGTTGGGACAGGGAGACTTTTTTAGATCATGGCTGCTTGAAAGCGGGACTTGACGATAAAGAATGGAAAAAAGGAGCGACTATAGAAATCTTTTCCGCTCAGGTTTTTTCAGAGTAGATTTTACAGCTCTTGCTTATTTTCTGAACTTCCTGTCCTCAAGCAAAACCCTGGCGTCTGCCTGGCAAATCTTTATTCCCGAACTCCAGAGGCCGTCGTCCTCCAGCTGAAGGACTATATCAAGCTCCGCCCTGGCCTCTTCAATCTTGTTGAGTGAGAGGTAGGTCTCAGCAAGATACAAACATGTGTGAGGATCATTAGGGCTGGTATCCTTGGCCTTCAGCAGATGATCCAGCGACAGATCCTTGTCCCCGCCGGCAAAGCCGGGAACCTTAAAGTACAGACGGCCCAGAACCCTGTCGGCACCGCTGTCCTGGTAGGGCCTGTCGATTTCGACGACCTTGTTCATGGCTTCCTTGATGGGCTTGACCAAGCCCAGGCTCTTCAATACTCCCTTGGACTCTCCGTATGAACCGTTGTTGACAGCCGACCAGTAGTAGCCATCCGGCTTTTCGGGACCTGCCTGGATGGCTTTTTCCGCCCATTCCACTCCTTCGGCAAAAATGTCCTGCTTGGCTTTCTTATCATCCGTATAGCTTCCGATATAATATTGAATCCTGGACAGCTTCCAGAAGGCCTCATACTTGTCTTCGGCCACTTCGGCAACCTGTCCGTACATTGACTTGATCTTTTCGGCCGTTTCCATATCTTTCAGATCGAGAAACAGGGTATCCGCATTGACCATGACCTCTTCCACCGGTTGAGAAAACGCGGGGAGCATGAGCCCCAAAAGACAAAAAACCGCCAATACTGTTTTTACTTTCATGTGATTCTCCTTCCTTTTTCCTTTTGCGAGTATATATAGCACAAATTCAAAATGAGGACAATGCAATCAGTCGAAGTATTGGTCGGCTTGGGCATCCAGGTCGCAGAGGCTTTTTTCTATGCGAGCCCTCTCCTTCTCGAGACCGTCCGCATCCAGTGAGGGATCGATAGTGATGGGATCTCCGTAGATGGCGACAACCCTAGAGAACGGCTTGCCGATCACAAAAAGGTCCCAACTGGATAACACTTTTTTTCTGGATGCCGAAAAAGAGAAAGGGACGAGATAAGCGCCCGTTTCATGGGCAAGTTTGATGCCTCCCATCTTCATAACGCGTCCGGGACCCTTCGGTCCATCCGGAATGATGATCACTTCGCCCCCGTCCTTAAGTTCCTGCTTCATCACATTCCAGGCACGGATAATGGCATGCGAGCCCGAACCTCTCAGGATTTTATACTCCCAGCGGGCCATGATCTGCGCCGGGATTTCACCATCTTCGCTGGGGCTGACCAAGGGCATGATGTTGCGCTTCCGGAAAAAATAGGGGACGATGAAAATCCGTCCGTGCCAGGCAAGAAAGACTACGGCCTTGCCTTTATCACGCAAAGCCTTGTATTTGTCCTCTCCCAATATTGTCAGACGAACGGACTTCGACCAGAGCCAAAAAACAAATTTCCCCACATGTCCTACCAGCCACCAGTGGATATTCTTCCGTAAAGACATCGGCTTCAT
>CBFDBS010000153.1:0-6815 GCA_965603105.1 uncultured bacterium | reverse complement strand
TTTATGAATAGGTCAGGCTAGAAATTAGAAGGAGAAGATTCAAATGGCAGTTCAGATCGTTTCTCATGATGCAGAAATCGTCCGCTTGAAAAGGATTGAGGGTCAGATCCGCGGTGTCCAAAAAATGATCGAAGACAAAAGATACTGCATCGATATCCTGACACAGCTCTCCTCGGTCGTCGGCGCCATCAGGAGTGTGGAGGAAAACATTCTGGACCGGCACCTGAAGGGCTGTGTCCAACAGTCCTTCACCAAGGGGAACAGCAATGAAAGGCAGGAAAAGATCGATGAGGTTATCGAAGTCTTGAAAAAATTCAGGAAATACTGAGGAGGAAATGATGTCTTATTATTTTGTGAAAACAATCGAAGGTTCTTTTGAGGAGGCCATCGAAAAAGTGACGGAGTCTCTCAAAAAGGAGGGTTTCGGTGTTCTTACGGAAATAGACGTGAAGGCCACTCTGAAAAAAAAGCTGGGTGTGGATTTCAGGGAATACAGAATCCTCGGCGCCTGCAATCCGCCCTTTGCCTATCAAGCCCTTCAAGCCGAAGACAAGATCGGCATCATGCTTCCCTGCAACGTGATCGTTCAGGAAACCGGGGAAGGGAAAATCGAAGTGGCCGCCGTCGATCCCATCGCCTCCATGTTGGCTATTCAGAATCCCGAATTGGGAGAGATCGCCGTCCAGGTCCAGGAAAAGATGAAAAAAGTGGTCGAAAACATTTGAAAAATATAATCTTCAAGGAGACAGGCCATGGCTATTGATCCGATTTGCGGCATGACCGTAAAAGAAGATGAAGCGGCGGGAGTTTCGGTCTACAAAGATAAAACATATTATTTCTGCTCCATGGGGTGTAAGAAGACCTTCGATGCCGATCCCGAAAAATATATCCGGGCGGAAAAGCCGGAAACAATGAAACCCGGCCACAGCGATCAAGCGCCCGGAATGGAAACAGAAACAGAACCTGGACCTGAGGCTGCAGAGACGGGAGAGAGAATCGACATTCCGATCGTGGGGATGAGCTGCGCCAGCTGTGCATCGACGATACAGAAGAGCCTTGCCCATCTCAAGGGTGTCGAAAAAGCCAACGTCAATTTCGCCACATCCAAAGCCACCGTTTTCTATAAGCCCCGGATGACCGGCGTCACGGAGTTGATTTCGACGGTCAAGAAAAGCGGCTACGATGTGGGAACGGCGTCCGTCGACATCGCGGTGCAGGGGATGAAATGTGCTTCCTGTGTCACTGCCATCGAGAAAGCCCTCCTCCAGAAGAAGGGGATCACCAAAGCGTCCGTTAACCTGGCCACGGAGAAAGTCCGGATCGAGTACATCCCTTCTGAGATCGGGCTTGGAGAAATCACCAAGACAATCGAAAGCACGGGATACAAAATACTCGATGTCCCCCCTGAGGTAAGACTCGAGGATGTCGAAGGGATTGTCCGGGCAAAAGAGGAGAAAAAGCTCCGGGTCAAATTTTTCTCCGGTCTGATCCTCGGGATTTTTATCTTTCTGGGGAGTATGCCGGAGTGGTTTCCCTGGATTCCTTCCCTGTTGAACAACTTTTTTGTTCTCTGGATACTGGCCACTCCCGTTCAGTTTTGGATTGGTTGGCAATTTTACAGGGGGGCATGGGGAGCTTTCAGGCATAGAAACGCCAACATGGACACACTGATAGCAGTGGGGACATCGGCTGCCTACCTGTACAGCGTGGCTGCGACGCTCTTGCCGTCTTTTTTTGAAGCCGGGGGGATCGAACCGCAGGTCTATTTCGACACATCGGCCATGATCATTGTCCTCATCCTCCTGGGAAGGCTGCTGGAAGCTCGAGCAAAAGGACGGACCTCAGAGGCTATCAAAAAGCTCGCCGGACTCCAGCCAAAAACGGCCCGGGTCGAAAGAGAGGGCAGGGAGCAGGATATACCTGTTGAAGAGGTCGTCATCGGCGATGAAATCCTTGTCAGGCCGGGAGAAAGAATTCCGGCAGATGGGATTATAATCCGGGGCAAATCGACGGTGGATGAATCGATGATCACCGGAGAGAGTGTTCCTGTGGCAAAAGGGGAAGGGAATGAAGTTATCGGTGCCACCATCAACAAGACCGGGAGTTTCACGTTCAAGACGACCAAGATCGGCAAAGATACGGCACTTGCTCAGATCATAAAACTTGTTCAGGAAGCCCAAGGTTCAAAGGCACCCATTCAGAGACTGGCTGATGTGATCGCCGGCTACTTCGTTCCCATCGTCATTTCCATTGCCATCGCCACTTTTGTTATCTGGTTCAATTTTGGACCCAAGCCTGCGCTGACTTTTTCGCTTTTGAATTTTGTGGCGGTGATGATCATCGCTTGTCCCTGTGCCCTGGGCTTGGCCACTCCAACGGCGGTCATGGTCGGAACAGGGAAAGGAGCCGAAAACGGCATACTCATTAAAGGGGGGGAAAGCCTGGAAACGGCACACAAATTGAACACCATCGTTTTTGACAAGACCGGGACTCTGACCAAAGGACAGCCCGAGGTCACGGATCTCATTGTGCTGGGGTCGTTTTCTGAAGATCAAATCCTGAAGTATGCGGCCAGCGCTGAGAAAGCATCCGAACACCCGCTTGGAGAGGCGGTTATAAAGAAGGCCGAAGGGCTGGGCATTGCACTTGAGAGCCCGAAAGATTTCAAGGCTATAGAAGGTTTTGGTTTGGAAGCCGTCGTGGACGGGAAAACGGTCCTCCTTGGGAACAAAAAACTTATGGACAAAAACAAAATATCTGTTAAAGATCTGGAAAGTCAGGCGGAAAAATTTGCCGCAGATGGAAAAACTCCAATTTATATCTCGCTGGAAGGACATGCAGCTGGGCTTTTGGCTGTCGCTGATGCCCTGAAGGAAAATTCGATTCCAGCTGTTAAGAAACTCAGGAACATGGGATTGGATGTGATCATGCTGACCGGAGACAACAGGAAAACGGCCCAAGCCATTGCCAAAAAAGCTGGAATTGAACATATACTGTCTGATGTCCTTCCTGAGGGCAAAGTTCTTGAGATTAAAAAACTTCAGTCGGAAGGGAAAAAAGTCGCCATGGTGGGTGACGGGATCAATGATGCTCCGGCTTTGGCTCAGGCCGATGTGGGCATTGCCATAGGCTCAGGTACGGATGTGGCCATGGAAGCCTCGGACATCACCCTCATCAAAGGGGATTTGAACGGTGTGGTGGCGGCCATAGACTTGAGCCAGCGAACGATCAGGGTGATTAAACAAAATCTCTTCTGGGCGTTCTTCTATAACACAGCCGGGATCCCGATTGCGGCCGGCGTGCTTTTTCCATTTTTCGGTATTCTTTTGAATCCGATATTCGCCTCGGCGGCTATGGCTTTCAGCTCGATTACGGTCGTATCCAATTCTCTCAGACTGAGGAGGATAAAACTCTACAGAGGAGAAAGCCAATGACGGCAGAGCCTATTGTAACTGTTCTGGGGATCCTGCTCATTTTGTTGGTCAACTGGTACTTTTTCTTCTCCAAAAGGACATCCGCAAAAGTTACGGTTCAGGAGGAAGGAGTTCAGGAGATCAAGATCATCGTCAAGGGAGGATACGATCCCGATGTCCTCATCGTCAAAAAGGGTGTCCCCGTTCGCCTGAACTTTTACCGAGATGAAACGGCCAGTTGTTCCGACACGATTGTTTTCAGTGATTTCAATATACGGAAACCGCTGCCCGCCTACCAGACAACGGTGGTCGAGTTCACTCCCGATAAAGAAGGCGAATATGTATTCACCTGCGGGATGGGGATGCTGAAGGGGAAATTGATCGTCAGATAAAGCAGTCAAAGGAAGGGAAATGATCTGGTGTTACGTAAAGATATAAAAAAATTGGTTCTCTTCCATATTGTGTTGGAAGAGATTAAAAGATTTGAGCAGGATTTCACTCGCTTCGGATTTTTAACGCCATGGCCTTACCTCTTTTTTCGGCAGCTGTGCAACTCGCAAGTTAAACCTAGCAGTGAATCAACATTATATGGAAGAGAACCAAAAAAATTTACTCTTATTTTGTCAAAACTTATATGTTTTATAAGATATTTTTGAAACATTTTCAGATCGAGTTTGAGGGGAGGATGATATGAAGACGAAAAGACAGGCAAAAACGAAAGGCCTTTTCTTTGTATTTTGGCTTTTATTCGCAGTGTCAGCGGTGCTTGCCCAGGACGTTAAAGATGGAAAGTCCATTCTCTCAGAATTGATCCGGGAGGCAGTGGAGAACAATCCCAAGATTGAAGCGGCGGTTAACCGTTCGTTATCAGCGGAGAAAGTCATCCCCCAAGCAGGCGCACTTTCAGATCCACAGGTCACCTTCGGTCTGATGAACCTTCCTGTGAACAGCTTTTCTTTCAATCAGGAACCGATGACCGGCAAAACAATTGCCGTGATGCAGATGTTCCCCTTTCCGGGAAAGCTGGCCATCAAAACCGATATGGCCGAACTCGAAGCTTCGGCTGTCAAGTTTCAACAGGAAGAAGTTCGTAATCAAATTGTCCAGATGGTTAAAAATGCCTACTACAGCTTGTATGCCATTGACCGTGCCCTGGAAACGGTTGAAAAAAACGGGGCTTTGATGGAGCAGTTCGTCCACGTGGCAGAGACAAAATACGCCACAGGCTCTGGGCTGCAGCATGACGTTCTCCGCGCTCAGGTCGAACTTTCCAAGCTGGAAGACGATTTGATCATGTGGCAGCAGAAACGTCTGGCCCTCGAAGCTCGGCTGAATGCGCTCTTGAACCGGCCTGCTGATGCCCCGGTCGAAAAAACACCCCCCGAGCTGCCGTCAATGTCAACAAAGGATTGGATGACTTTTTCCGCTGAAGAAGTCGAGAAGAGCAGACCTCTTTTGAAGGCCTGGAAAGAGAGGATCCGGAAAACGGAATCATCCGTCGCTCTCGCTGAACGGGATCTCTGGCCGAACTTCACCGTCGGAACCAGCTACAACCAGCGGGACGATTTGAAGAACGGCGCCAAGATGTATGATTTTTTTTCGGCGACCGTCTCGTTGAATGTGCCCCTCTATTTCAAGCGCAAGCAAAATATGAAGGTTGCCGAAAAAGAATTGGATCTGGCTGCTGTCAATGCCGACTATGAGAATGTTTTGACCGGAGTTCTGGCTGAAATCCAAGGCCTCAAGGCTGAACTGGAAAGATACCGCAAACGGGTGGATCTCTACAAGGGAGGAATCCTCATCCAGGCCCAACAGTCACTCGATTCTGCCTTTGTTGGTTACCGAGTGGGTAAAGTGGATTTTCTGACGCTGATCTCCAACTGGATGATGCTCCAGAATTATGAACTTCAGTATTTCTTTGCCCAAGCCGATTACCAGAAATCCCTGGCTCTCTATGAATTGACAGTCGGCAGGGAGCTCATAGAATGAAAAAGAATCAGTTGGCTCAGTGCAGAGATATAAAAATACTCAGAGGAGTTTAAAATGAAAATCAAAATAATCCTGTTCTTGGTTATCGGAATCCTTATCGGTGCAGTGGCAACCTATCTCGTTCTACCGAGAGCGAAGACGATGGAGATGGCCTCTCAGGATGAAGAAAAACTGCTCTATTCTTGCGGCATGCACCCCGAAGTCATCTCTGAAGAACCGGGAGATTGCCCTATTTGCGGAATGAAGCTGACGCCCATTAAAGGCTCTGTCCAAGCTGGAGCCGAAAAGTCGGGCAAAGAACGCAAGGTCCTTTACTGGCAGGCTCCGATGGACCCTACCGAAATCTATGACAGGTCCGGTAAATCCAAAATGGGCATGGACCTGGTTCCCGTCTATGAAGGAGATGAAGCCGGTGGAGCCGGCAGCATTCTTATCGACGGTTCCGTACAGCAAAATATGAACCTCCGGCTGGCCAAAGTGGAACACCGGCCGATCCGCAGCGTCATCAGGGCCTTTGGAAAGGTGACCTATGCTCAGGATAAAGAGTTTGCGGTGAACACAAAAATCAGCGGCTGGATCGAAAAACTCCATGTCAACACGTTGGGCCAGAAAGTGCGCAAAGGCGAGCCGCTGCTGGAGATATACTCGCCGGAATTGGTGTCCACACAGGATGAGTACCTCTTGGCCCTGAACAATTTAGTAAAATTGGGATCCAGTCCCTATGAGAACATTCGTACGAGTGCCCAAAAAATGCTCTCTCTGGCTAAAGATCGACTCGAATACTGGGATATATCCAAATCCGAGATCGATGAACTGGAGAAAACCGGCCAAACCAGCCGCACGCTTCTCTTGAGATCCCAATTCGCCGGAACCGTCACTCATAAAGGTGTGGTCGAAGGAGACAAGGTGGGTCCCGGAATGGACCTCTTCCATATCGCCGATTTGAGTCAAATCTGGGTCGAGGCCTCGGTTTATGAATCGGAACTGCCTCTCCTCAGGGAAGGCCAAAGAGCGGAGCTCGAGCTCGACCACATCCAGGGGCGGAGATTGGAAGGGAAGGTGGATTTCATCTATCCTTTCCTTGACCAGAAAGCCAGGACGAACATTGTCCGGCTGGTCTTCGACAATGCGGATTATTCCCTCAAACCCGACATGTATGCCACTGTGCGCATTTTAACCTCTGTTGCCGAAGATACCATGGCCATACCCTCGGAAGCGATCATCCATTCCGGGCAGAGAAATATCGTTTTCGTGACCAAGGGAGACGGGAAATTCGAGCCGCGTGAGGTCAAAAGCGGAGCAGAATCCGACGACGGATTTACACAGATCCTTTCCGGTCTGTTTATGGATGATCTGGTTGTGGTTTCCGGGCAGTTCCTTTTGGACTCGGAGAGCCAGACCCGGGAGGCCATC
>CBFDBS010000152.1:0-6853 GCA_965603105.1 uncultured bacterium | reverse complement strand
CCTATCAAGTCTATATTATAATCAGTAAATTCAGTTCACAGGAACGCAGCTTAAGAAGATGGATCGAGATGAGCCGGAATGAATATTTGATCAAGCGAGCCCGCAAGGCCGCAGACAGAAGAAAACGGATATTCGGTATCGATCCCCCCCCCGGTGCGGCTCTTTTGCTCGAGCGGGAACCGTCTTCCCTCAAAATCCGCGAATCCATCCGGCTGTTCGTCTATGTTCTTTTCAAGTCTCCCCGGCACAGACTGGAGCTGTTCTGGCGGCATTTGACGGACCGCGACACTCCCCTCCGGGGCCGTCAAATCGAGCTGATGGGGCAGGATCTCCGGTCTCTTTTGAGCGAAGGCGCCACGGTCGCCACCCACTTTTTTGAACGGAGGAACTACAGCCATGACCTGGCCCGGGTTCCTTCCTTTCTGGCTACGGCCCTTTTCCGAACGACACCGTATCTGGTCGCGCGGCCCCAGGAGGAAAAAGATATCGTCAAGATCCTTGAGTTCGGCCGGGCAAGAAAACTACCGGTCATCCCCCGGGGAGCCGCATCATCCGCATTTGGAGGGGCCGTTCCCACCCGGAACGGAATCGTTGTGGACCTTTCGCCGATGATGGCCATCCTCGAAGTCAATCCAAAAAACCAGACAGTAAAGGTGCAGCCGGGAGCCCGCTGGGCGGATGTGGCGGCCAAGCTCGAATCCTTCGGACTGGCCCCTAAAACCACTCCCACCAGCCGTTTTTCCACTGTAGCCGGTTGGATCTCCACCGGCGGTATGGGTTTGGACAGCTATGGCTACGGGAGTGTTTTCGAAGCGGTGGCCGGAATCAGGGTTGCCAGAGCGGACGGCTCCGTCGAAGAACTGGAAGCGGGAAACGACTCCATAAAAGATCTGTTCGGGACCGAAGGGCAATTCGGTATTCTGACGGAAATTTGCCTGTACGTACGGCCGAAACCGAAATACAGCAGAGCCCATCTGCTCAGCTTTAACTCTCCGGAGCAAGCTCTTGAATTCATTGCCGGGCTCAAAGCCGGCGGGGATCCCTCACATGTCTTTTTTTTCGACCGCCAATACATGAGAAGGGAAAACATCCTGTTTGGGGAGCAAAACCGGAAAGAAGATTCCATCGTGCCTGAAAATGAAACGGTGCTTCTTCATTTCGAAACTCCCGAAAGCGAACAGAAATTCTTATCTTCGCTTTGTGGAAAAGAAGTACAGATCGAGGCCAACCGCCTTTCAGCCCTGCAGCTCTGGTCGAACCGCTTCTTCCCGTTCAAGGCTCAGCGGATCGGCCCAGGCCTTCTAGGATCGGAGGTAGTGATTCCGGGGGAAGAAGTCTCCAAATACATAACCAATATCCGTAAACTTGCCAAACATTTCAGGATCAATCCCGCAGTTGAAGTCATCGTCGGCAGGAACGGAGAATCATTTACCTATCTGGTGATTTTGTCTTTCGCTTGTGACTATTCCAGATCCGTTCATTATCTTCTGAGTCTTCTGTTCAATCAGCTTCTGGTCAGGATGGCTGGAAAATATGCGGGCTATCCTTACGGAATCGGCATCTGGAACACGCCCTTTGTCGGTTACAAGTACACGCCGGCTCAGCTGAAAAGGCTTAAAGGCATCAAAAAGGAACTCGATCCCGGCCAGACATTGAATCCCAATAAGTTTTTCAAAATCAAGGGGCGTTTTTTCAGTATTCCGGCCCTGGCCCTGCGCCCGGCCTTTTTCAGTCCGGTCATGGCCTTCGCCCGTTGGATCGCCCCTTTATTGGGACTTTTTGTTTCGCTCTCGAAACCCAGGCGGCCCGTCCACTGGAAACTTCCGGTACCTGAGGAAAACCAGGGGGAAGATTTTTTACAACAGTGCGCACACAGGTGCACTTCCTGCGGCTCCTGCAGTCCCGTCTGCCCGGCCTACCACATCACACGAGATGAGCTTGTCACCGGCAGGACTAAACTGCGGATGGCTGAGGCGATTCTCAAAGGCGAGGAACTGACTGAAAGTGAAACCCACCGGCCTTTCCAGTGCCTGCACTGCGGATTGTGCGAGGAAGTCTGTCAGACCCATCTGCCTCTGCGCGACAGTTATCTTGTGCTCGAGAATTGGCTCGAAGACCGGTTCGGATCCCCGGAAGAAACCGTGCGGAGTTTTGTCACCAGGCTTGAAGAAAACCGGGATTTCATCGAGGGAGTTTTCGGTCTGGATTGGCCAGAGTGGTCTCCCGAAACTAATTCCACCAGAGTTCCACAGGCCCAAAAGATAAAAGAAGAGGAAGGGGCATGATCAAAGCCAAGCGCCTTTCTCCGAGACCCACTCCTTCGCGATATCCACTTGTCACGCCTTACAGCATTCTTCGCAGCGACCGGTGCATCAATTGCGGGACATGTATGGAAGCCTGCATCTACGATTGCCATTTCAGGTCGGAAGAAGACCAGCGCAAAATGGCCGACCCAAAAGACAATTGCTGCCGGAACTGCTTCGCCTGTATCAAACGCTGCCCGAGAGAAGCATTGAGCATGCACAGAAGCGAAGACTATCTGGCCTTAGGAGATGCGGTCTACACGCCCGACCGCATCCGTTCCATTCTCGAACAGGCGGAACAGGGCAAGATCCCGGTCAGCGGCGCCGGCTACCGCGGACCCTTTGACGGCGCCGGCTACGACAACATCTGGACGGACATGTCGGAAATTGTCCGCCCGACTCGAGACGGAATTCACGGGCGGGAGCACATCTCGACAACTATCGCTCTGGGACGAAGGATAAGCGACCTTTGCGGAATGGTGTTTGACGAGGAAGGCAATCTCAAATCTAACATCCCTCCCACACGTGAAATCCCGATCCCCGTCATCTTCGGGCCGATGCCTTTTTCCCCGGATAAGCCGGCCCTTTCGGCCCTGGCTCTGGCGGCCAGCAAACTCACCACCTATTTAACCGTCACCCCTGAATACGCCACCGATGAACTGAAAGAATATTACAGCCATCTTCTGATCCGGCTCAAACCGGCCCAGATCGAGCGCTACCGTGACATTATCGAATGGGCAACCATCATCGAGTTCGATACCGATGGCGATCAGATCGCCGGAATCCAGAGAGTCAGAGAGATCAATTCAAACGTGCTTACCGTTATCAACGTTCCCGCTTCACAAGGCGTCGATACAAAGATACTCGATCTCGCCCGGGGGGGAGCAGAGACCGTTCACCTCAGCGCAGACATTCACGGGCGGGGAAGTGACGGCATCCCGCTTTTAGATGCCCTCCAGGAAACCCACAAGCTGCTCGTCACCGAAGGACTGCGAGACAGGATCACTCTTGTGGCCTCGGGAGGTATTGCCGCTGCCGAGCACATACCAAAAACCATTATTTTGGGCGCGGACGCCGTATTCATCGATGTCCCCCTGTTGATTGCTATGGATATCGTGAAATGGAAGCAGGGGAAAAACGGCAACAGGAGCTTCAGTCTGAAAGGGATCGAAGAACTCGATCCCCGGTGGGGAGCCTCACGGGTTATCAACCTCATGCTCAGCTGGAGAGACCAACTGCTGGAAATCCTCGGCGCCATGGGACTCAGGGATGTGAGGAGGCTGCGGGGAGAAACCGGCCGCGCCATATTTGCCGATCAAGAACGCGAACATTTCATCCGACGGCTGAAGAACAGTCCTGAGGAAACATCCTCTACGGCAGGCGGAATTTCCAAAGCTGAGACCGACAGATCCCCAATGCAGATAAAATCCAAGCCGGTTCCGGACCGCTTCAGCATCAAATACGGAGAGTGGCGTGTTGTCGTCGACCGAACCCTGTGCACAGACTGCACGCTCTGCGCGGAAAGCTGCCTCTATGATGTCCACCGCCGGAAAGAGGGGAAACTGCAGCTGGACGAACCCATCCACAGCCGATGTATCGGCCTCTCCTGCCTGGAAAATGATTGGTGCTGTGTCCATGTCTGCCCCTGGAAAGCCTTGGAAATTGTCAGAGACCCGGCCGAAAAAGTCTTAGGAGACTCAAGATGGACTCCTCTCCTTCTCAATGAGACCTATCATCTGGCAAGGACCGGATCTCCAACCAAACTGTCACCCGAAGAGCAGATAGGAGCATCGGGAGGCGGATTCGACAGACTGCGTCTGTCGGCGGCTCTTCCCGGCGTCGAAAAGCACGAAGGACAGGTCGATTTATCTATCCCCTTGAACAGGAGGGGAAGCGGACCGCGGGTGGATATCTCGCTTCCCATATACGGGGGGGGAATGTCCTACGGTTCGATTTCCCTTGAGGTCATGCGCGGACGGGCAATGGCCGCCAAAAGGATCGGGTCTTTCACCTGCACCGGAGAGGGCGGCTATCCCGATGAGCTTATTCCCTATGCCGAACACATCATCACTCAGGTGGCGACCGGGCTGTTCGGTGTCCGGGAAGAGACCATCCAGCGCTCCCGAATGATCGAGTTCAAGTACGCCCAGGGAGCAAAACCGGGGCTGGGAGGACATTTGCTGGGTGAAAAAAACACCCCCGAAGTGGCCAGGATGCGGGAAGCGGTTCCGGGAACAAATCTGTTTTCGCCTTTCCCGTTTCACAGTGTCTACTCAGTGGAAGATCACCGGAAACATGTCGACTGGATCCGCTCCATTCACCCTGATGTCCTGGTATCGGTAAAAGTCTCCACTCCGGGCGATGTGGACATGGTGGCTGTAGGCAGCTATTATGCCGGGGCAAACGTCATCCATCTGGACGGCGCCTATGGAGGTACAGGGGCAGCGCCCGATATCGCCAAAAAGAACATTGCCCAACCCATCGAATATGCGACCGCCCAGACCCACGAATTTTTGGTTAAAGAAGGCATCCGGGATGAGGTCGTGCTTGTGGCCAGCGGCGGCATTCGCACCGGAGAAGATATCCTCAAGACTATCGCCTTGGGCGCGGACGGAGTCGTTATCGGCACTGCAGAACTTGTGGCTATCGACTGTGTCCGCTGCGGAAACTGCGAGAGGGACCGCGGCTGTCCTATCGGTATCGCTACAACAGATCCATATCTGGCCCCTCAAATGACGGCCGAGTGGATCTGCGACAGGATCTGCAACCTCTACGCAAGCTGGACCAATTATCTGGAAGAGAGGCTGCGCCATCTGGGGATGAAAAGCATCAGGGAGCTGCGCGGGCGCTGGGATCTTCTGACTTGGATGGATGAAGGATGAAAGGGCCATGACCATTAAGAAGGTATCCGCTAAAATCGCCGAGGCGATCGTGCGCTCCCGCATGAGTATGGTCAGGGGTAGACCAGCAGGGGAGAAAAAAGTACTCGAAGGGGGATGCGGGGTCATCGGCATTATCGGCAGCCAAAAACTTAAAGGCAACTGCATCATCCGCCCCTGTGAACAGATGCGCAACCGCGGCAACGGGAAAGGCGGAGGCGTGGCCGCCGTCGGGCTGTTCGACGAGTACAAAAACCATTATGCCCTCCACGTTTCCTACGTGGATGAAGAGGCAAGAGGAACGGTCGAAAAGGATTTTGTGGAATCCGTTTTCGATATCTCCCATGCCGAGAGACAGGAGAGCCTAAGCGATTACCGGGAAACCGGACTCGAGGTCAAACCGCCTTTGGTTTGGCGCTATTTTGTGCGGGTCAAACCGGAAAAATTGGATTCTTTCGCTGGAAAAAATGATATCGCCGAGGCTTTGGCCGCTGAGGACGAGTTTGTCTTTCAGAACAGCTTCCGTCTCAATGCCGAACACTACGAGAACAGGAAAAATCCCCAGGCTTTTGTCCTCTCCCACGGCCGGAACCTGATGATCCTGAAAGGAGTCGGGTACGCCGAGGAGATCGCCCGCTACTACCGGTTGGAGGAGACCGAAGCCCATCTCTGGATCGGGCACCAGAGGTATCCGACCCGCGGACGCGTCTGGCACCCCGGCGGTGCGCATCCCTTTGCCGGCCTCCACGAAGCTTTAGTCCATAACGGGGATTTCGCCAATTACCACGCCGTCTGCGAATATCTTCGCCAGTGGGGAATCGTTCCCCAGTTTATCACCGACACCGAGGTTTCGGTCCTCCTTTTCGATCTTTACTCCCGGATACTGGGATATCCTCTGGAGTTCGTGATCGAAGCCCTGGCTCCGACTCCGGAGGGAGACTTCGAGCGTCTGTCAAAGCGCCGGCAGCGCATTTTCCGGGCGATCCAGTCCGCACATCTGCACGGCTCACCAGACGGTCCCTGGTTTTTCATCGTCGCCCGGGCCGAACCGGAAACAGGAGCCCCCCAGCTTATAGGCATCACGGATGTCTCCATGCTCCGGCCGCAGGTGTTCTGCCTCCAGGAAGGTGAAAAAAGCTACGGAGCCATCGCCAGTGAAAAACAGGCCCTGGACGCCTTTTTCGAAGAAATCGCCTCCCAGGATTCCTCAGTCCCTCCGCTTGCGGACCGGTACTGGACGGCCCGTGGAGGAAGCTGCACGGACGGCGGAGCTTTTGTTTACACACTCAGGAAAGACGACGGCTCCCCGAAAATCGAAGTGTCTGATAAATTCGGCAACCCAGTCAGAGGGAAAGAATATCCGGGAAGCACAAAAGTTTCACCGACATCCTACAGCTGCTTCGACAGCCGGACGGATTTAAAGGGAAGGAGGGCCACCGCCGGGATCCTTCCTGACCTGAAACCGGGCTTGCGCGAAAATGAAGCCGGGACTTCCGTTAAGCCCTCGGCCGGCCTTCAAGATCCGTTTCAGGGAAGACTTTTGGAACTGAGGAAAACTCTTCAACTCAGCCAATACGAAGATTTCAAAGCAGGTGTCAAAAAGCAAATCGATGCGGAGGGAATCTAAGAGGCGCTCAATTTATTGACCCTTCTCCGTGACAGGCGCTGGAA
>CBFDBS010000151.1:0-6883 GCA_965603105.1 uncultured bacterium | reverse complement strand
ATTCATTATAACCCAATCCGTTGCAGACTTGCATCCTTTTCCTCTGCACTCTGCATAACCCCGCTTCCCAAGCATCAAGAATCCTTTTGAGCGGGTGGCCGGCGAAGGAGGCCCTCCAATGGGGTCTCAGGGGGAGGATTTGAGCGGGATACCCGATCAGCTCTTCCGGACCACAAGGGCCACTCTGTGGGTATCCGCTTTTTTCACAGACTCTTCCTTCTCAAAAAAGGCGACTCTGTGGGCTTCGATACACAGCGCCGCACATTGGGCCTCAATAAGGCTCTCAACAGTGGACAGCCCGACCGCAGGAAGGTCAACCCTTGGATCTTGTCGGGTGCGGCTGAGTTTGAGAACGACACATCCGGGGCCTGCAAGTTGACCGGCACGCCGAATCGCCTTATTCGTCCCCTCCATGCCTTCCACGGCGACCACCGCTCTATCTTTGACAACCAGAGTCTGTCCGATATCTGAATCGGCCAGATCTCTCGCCTTCTTCCACCCGAAACGGATATCGGCTTCTATTTCGGCTGACGGTTTTGTGTCGGTTAAAACTCCCTCATCAAGAAAAACAGATGCAAAAAACC
This sequence comes from uncultured bacterium, assembly GCA_965603105.1. Taxonomy (GTDB): domain Bacteria; phylum Acidobacteriota; class Aminicenantia; order Aminicenantales; family Aminicenantaceae; genus CBFDBS01. Next base: position 6,299 of record CBFDBS010000151.1, on the reverse strand, counting down.
GAGAGGGATCCTCGATTGAGATGCCTTTTTGGGTAAAAAAATCAATGGCCAGTAAAATAAGAGACGTCGGGCTCTTGTCCGCCGACTGATCAAGGAGATTGAGGGCAGTAGGATTCAATTTGTCCCTTTTATAAATCCTCAAGGGATCTATTTTTCCACCCAGCAGCACATGGCGTATCTCTTCCCTTTGGAAAAAAGCCACGATATCCAACACACGGTCTAGATCGAACCATTCAAAAACGGGGATCGATTCTTGGAGTCCGACTTCGGTTTCTCCTCTGATTCCTACGACGACGCACTCGTATCCCTTTTTCTTTGCTTCTTGATAAAGAAAGAAAGGGATTTTCCCTGAACCGGCAATTATTCCGAGTTTGTCTCCCATTTTTTGGCTGTCTTTTTTACAATTCCTCTCTTGGAAGCCTGAATGAAGCGGAAAATTTCATCCCGGTCCTCACCTGGAGGTGTTTCACTTTCAATTCTCTTCAAAGCTTGATTCGTGTTCAAATCGGAATAAAAAAAAATATTGAATATATCTTTGAGATTTTGGATCCTTTCCCGGGAATAACCCCTGCGGCGCAAACCGATGGAATTCAGTCCGTAAAAGAGTGTCGGCCTTCCTCCCGCAACCCGGCAGAAGGGCAGCACATCCTGAGTGATCGTAGAAAGCCCGCCGATCAAGGCGAGCTTTCCCACTAGACTGAATTGGTGGACGCCCCCAAAAGCGCTGATGATGACAAAGTCGTCAACCGTCACATGGCCCCCCAGGGTAGCACCGTTGGTCAGAACTATTTCATTCCCCACCCGGCAATCGTGGGCGACGTGAGCATATGCCATGAAATAATTGTCGTTCCCGATTTCTGTTTTATTCCTCCCCTTGACCGTTCCCCGGTGGACGGTCACATATTCTCTGAAGATGTTTCTATTCCCGATTTTAACCGAAGTCTCTTCTCCCCGGTAGGACAAATCCTGGGGTTCGGTCCCAATCGAACAGAAAGGAGAAAAACAACAGTTCTCTCCAATTTCAGTCAAACCGGTGATATGGACATGGGGGCCGATGCGGGTCTCTTTCCCGATCGAGACGTTGTCCCCGATAAAACTATAGGGACCGATATGAACGCCTTCTTCTATTTGAGCATGGGGGCTGACAATAGCCGTCTGATGTATCAGAGTCTCACTCCTGCTCGACTGGCTTTTCGATATCGATCATCGTCGCCAGGACCTCACCCTCCACCACGACCTCTCCATCAACCAGGGCCCGGCCTTTGACATGACAGACCCGACTTTTCAGCCTGATGATTTCCACTTCCAGCCTCAATTGATCTCCCGGCACGACAGGCTTCCTGAACTTGGCTTTGTCGATTTTACTGAAGAAATACAGCTTCCCCTCAGGATCCGGGATGGAATGGTGAATCAGAATACCACCGGCTTGGGCTATGGCTTCGATGACGAGGACCCCAGGCATCACCCTCATCTGAGGAAAATGCCCTTGAAAAAACTCTTCGTTGAAGGAGACATTCTTGAGGGCAACCAAAGATTTGCCCTTTTCCATCTCCAGAACTCTGTCGACAAGCAGAAAGGGATATCTGTGCGGAAGAAAGTTCAGTATCTTTTCAATATCGAAAACAGGCGGCTTATTTTGAGGCTTTTGAGGCATCGTACTTTAGGATCACTTCATTTGTCAAATCGATAGCCGGGTTGAAATAGATGGCACCACTCCTCTGCAGATCAAAAATGAGGTCCAGATTCTTCTCGACTCCAATCTGTTCGATGATCGGGAGAAGCTCGTTCTGAATCCTTCCGAACAACGAAATTTGCAGGGCGTTCAGGTCACTGCCCTGGTCTTCGATGAATCTTTTCCTTTCCGTTCTTTTTCTGTCCAGATCGGCCTGCATGTTCATCAAAGCCTCTTGAGTCAGTGTCAACCTTTGTGTATTCAGCCTTGTTTCCAGGGTCCGGATGTCCTCATCCAGCTTGGCAATGTCCGCTTGAGCTTTGGAGTCTCTGCTCTGGAGTTGGGCCATGACCTTTTTTCCCTCGGCTGACTTTTCCAATACGTCTTGCGAATTGACAACTCCGATTTTAAACTCTTGTTGTGCAAAACCGACAGATACCAATAGGGCAATAACAATTGTTAGGATCAGTCCTTTTTGAATGCTAGCTGTCATTTGTTTCCTCCTCGTAAATAATTTATCAAATTTCCCTAGTGAATCAAAATGTTGTTCCGATAGCAAAACGGAAGGCGAAATTTTTATCACCTGCATAGATGATTCGATTATTATAAGCGAAAATGAGCCGGAAAGGAACGCGCAATGCGGGAATAAATATTCTCGCTTCCAGGCCGGCGGAATAAAACATGTTCTTTAAATCGACTTTTTGCTCGAGAGCGTAGGCATTGCCCGCATCGAAGAAGAGAATGGCATAGACCGGCCCCCCCGGAGTCACCGGGATGATGTATTCGGCATTGAAGACTAATGACTTGGAACCTCCGATGTTTGTGTTCCCTTCGCTGCGGGGTCCGATGGAATAGATAGTGTAGCCCCGGATGGAACGCTCACCGCCAAGATAGAATCGTTCCCAGAAAGGAACCTCTACGTCTCTGGTGGGTTTGATAAAGGAGTACTCCATATGGAATCCCAAGCGTGTGCTGCCGATGACCGGCTGGTAGTAAGACCATTCGAACCTGGGCTTGATCAAATGGACCTCTCCCCCGAGAATTCCCCCGGCAAACTTGACTGAGGCCAGAAACAGAGAGCCCCGGGAGGGAGTGAGAGGACTGTCGATGGTGCTTCTGTAGAGGACCGGTGTGAAGCTGCTGACTTTGTAATTGCCCAATCCATACATTGCGTAATAGATGGGATCAGTAGTCGTACTCTGGTCATCGTCGGTTTCTGAAGGCAGTTTGATCTCCACATCCTCATAACCATATGTAATATTGGTCCTCAAATACCCCTTGATTCTGGCGCCAAAAGTAAAATCTATTCCTTTCCCTTTTCTATCGTAAAGATAGGGGTAGCGGATATCCTGATTGTGCACGTTGAAGCCCAGCGTAATGGGCAGATCAAAAATATAGGGCTCCGAGAATCCAAACACATAGTTTTTCACCCTCTTCCCCTGCTGGAGCATAATATTGAACTGTTCTCCCGCTCCCAGAAAATTGACCGTGGAATACTGAAGTGCGACAAAAGTCCCTTCATATCCACTGTAGCCCGCCGAAAACTGGATGTTGTTCCTCTGAATTTCTTGCAGTCTGACGTTGACATCGATCTGGGTGGGGTCCTGCGGATCAGGCAGCACCTCGGGCTCTCCTTCCAACTCGACAAGTCCAAGCTGCCCCATACGAAGAAGGCTGTTTTTGAAGAGTGAGAACATGAACCGATCCCCTTCTCTGAGCATCATCTCACGGCGTATGACCTTATCTTTGGTGTATGTATTTCCCCTAAACTCGATTTTCCGCAAATAGGCAACATCTCCTTCATAGATGTTGAAAGTCAAATTGACCAGCTTGCGCTTGGGGTCCAGGCTTTCCACTGGCATGGGCTGGGAAAAAAGATATCCCCCGTCCATGTACACCTCCCTGATATCCTCGACAGCTTTTTCTCTCACCTTGGTGGTGTAAACGTCCCCTTTTTCGAGCTTGATGAATGATCTAAGGGCTTCTGTGGACAGGATGCTGTTTCCTTCGATTTTGATCTCTCCCGTTGTGTACCTGTATCCGGGATCGACGGGAATGACAATTTTTTTCATCGGCCGTTTTTTGCCGAAGATCGTTCTCTTCGTGATGTCTTCAATCTTCGGTTCTCCGATGACGGCTTCCATGTATCCGTTTTCCTGGTACCTGGTTCTGAGGTTAACCAAATCAGCGGCCAATAAATTTTCCTTGTAATTGTCCTTGCCTAAAATCCACGAAATAATACTGTGTTTCTGGTTTTCTTTAAAAGCGTTCAACAGACTGCTCGACCGCACTTTTGTCCGGCCCTCAAAAACAATTTCACCCACTTTCACTTTCGGGCCTTCATCGATATCGAAGACAATCTCCAGTTCGTTGTTCCCTTTTTTGTTTTCCTCGACTTTGACTTCTCCTGCTGTCAGTCCCTTTTCGACCAAAAGTTCCTGGATGGTGGCTTCTATCCTTTGGATTTTATGGGGGCTGTAGTAGGAATAGGGAAGAACATATTCATCTTTTTCTTTGAGCTTGTTAACAATATCATCCTCTTTCAGTTTTTTTCCTGTTTTGTAGATGATCTCTTTGATGACGGGATTTTCTTCCACTGTTATTTTAACGATCTTCCCATTCTGTCCCTCTTCTTCTTCGATAACGATGTTGGAGAAGAATCCGGTCGCCCAAAGCACCCTGAAATCCCTCTTGAGCAGATCCTGATTGAAATAATCACCCTCCCTCGAAGAGAGATAATAGATGATCGTTTCATTTGTAATCCGATCATTACCTTCTATGATGATTCTTTCCACAAGTTGCTGACCGAAGAGAAAGATTGGCAGGCAGACGAGAATAAAGGTCAAGATATACTTTTTCATTTCCTTCTCCTTATAACATATTCCCCTGTTTTTTTCAAAACGTTGCCTGGGGAATGACTTCTAAAAATGACTCTCTCCCGCCTTGGTTTCTATTTTTCACAAGCGGTTCTTTTCCGGCATCACATGTCCATATTTTTTTAGGTAAATTCTTCCGATTTCGACTCAACCTCCAATCCGAATATCACCATAGATAATTGAAGCATCTCTACAATCGGTGACATAAATATAACTTTAAGGCAGGGGGAAAAGTTTCATCAGGCCGTCTTCCATAATATAAACCTTGTCACAGAATTGGGCGACCTTTTCGTTGTGGGTAACGATAATGGATGAAAGATCTTTGGTCTTATGGACATCTTTTATGATGTTCAGAATCTTCTCGCCGGTTTTCCAATCCAGATTCCCGGTGGGTTCATCGGCCAGGAGCACTTTGGGTTCATTGATCAAAGCCCGGGCGATGGCAATGCGTTGCTGTTCTCCTCCGGAAAGTTGGGAAGGTTTGACCTGGGCTTTTTCGCTCAGATTGACCTCCTCAAGCCTGTCGAAGGCTCTCCTCATCGCTTCTCTTTTATCCACTCCTTTTATCAAGAGAGGGAAACAAATATTTTCGAGGGCCGTGAATTCGGGCAGCAGATGGTAGAACTGGAACACAAATCCGATTTTTTTGTTTCTTATTTCCGCGCGCTCTCTCTCGGTCTTAGTGAAGATATCTTCATTTTCGAGCAAGATCTGACCACCTGTGGGTCTATCCAGCGCGCCGAAAAGGTTGAGGAGAGTGGTCTTTCCCACTCCGGAAACGCCCATAACGGCCACCAAATCCCCTTGCTGCAGTTCAAAATTGAGATTTTTGAACACACAGAGAATCCCATTGTGAGGCAAAGGGTACTCCTTGCAAAGGTTTCTGGCTTCAATAATGCTATTCATATTTCAAGGCCTTCACGGGGTCGACCCTCGATGCCCTGTGGGCCGGGAAAAGGGTCGACAGGAAACTGATGAGCAGCGTGATTCCTATTATCAACAAGAGATCGAAGATCCTGATGCGAAAGGGAACGAAGGCGATCTCATAGATATCGGCCGGAACCTTGATAAGCTCGAACGTATTGGCCAGCCAACACCATATCAGGCCTAAGACGGTTCCAACCGCTGTTCCGATTGTCCCTATCATGGCACCCTGAAGAAAAAATATTTTTTTGATGCTCTGGGCGTGAACTCCCATGGCTTTCAAGACACCGATGTCTCGTGTTTTCTCCATAACCATAAGAATAAGGGTGGCAATGATGTTCAGGGCGGCAACGATGACGATGAGGGTTATAGTCAGGAACATCAGTTTTTTTTCGAGCTTCAGGGCCGAAAACAGGGATTCATTCAATTCCATCCAGGTTGTCACATAGACGGAATCAGGAAGGAATTCTTCAACGACAGACTTCATCCGGGGGGCGTTGAATATTCGGTCTATTCTGATTTGGATCATGCTGACCCTGTCCTCAAGCCCGAACAGGTCTTGAGTGGTCTTGAGTGGAATCAGGGCGCTGGTGGAATCGAACTCATAAAGCCCCGTGTGAAAAATGCCAGTTATTTCGAATTCCCACCACTTGGGCATCAAACCCCCCGGGGACAGGCGGGTGGCGGAAGTTACGACTGTCACCCGATCTCCGACACCGGCCCCGATATCGAAGGCCAGCTCGCGACCCAGAAGCACTCCCCGCTTGGTGATCAAAGGATCGGGCAGCCGGCCCCCATCCAGTTCCGTCAGCCACAGAGACGACTTT
>CBFDBS010000150.1:0-6908 GCA_965603105.1 uncultured bacterium | reverse complement strand
GTCATGGAAGGTGTTGATGTTTCGAAACTCGATTCACTCAGCGACAGTGATGCCCTCTGTTTGATTTCTGAAAAAATCTCCCAACTCTCCGATCTAAAAAACACTCTTCAAGAGATTCTCGTCATTCTCAAACAGGTCACGGGATGCAGTCATCTGGCCATCAGAATGATTGATTCCAACGGCAATATCCCGTTTTTTTCCCAACTCGGACTGGAACCTGAATTTAATAAATCTGAGCATTGGATCAGTCTGAAGGACTGTCTTTGTGGATATGTCGCCAAAGGGAAAATAAATCCCGATCTGCCCTTTTTTTCCAAGTTTGGATCCTTCTCCACCAATTCCATGAGCGAGCTGAATAAAGACTTCCAAAAACATCCGCCGAAACTCGACGGCCATTCGCTCAGGAATGTCTGCTACAGTCTCGGGTATGAATCGGTCGCCATTATTCCAGTAAAAATCAAGGGAAAAATTTTCGCCGAACTCTATTTATCCGACAGGACACCGAATCTTTTCCCCCAAGAAAAGATTCTTTTTCTGGAAAAACTGACAACCCAGATTGGCATAGCCATTCAGAACGCATTCCTCTATTCTTCATTGAATGAATCAAAGAAGAAGCTAATGGATCTGTTCGACTCGGCTTCCATCGGGATTTTGGAGCTGGACACGAAGGGAACCGTTCTGCAGATCAATAAGAAAGGAGCGGGTCTTCTAGGTTATTCCGATCCGAAAATACTTCTCGATAATGCCATCAGGATAGGAGAGCTGAATGTCGAGAAGGAGGAATGGGAGGGATTTATCGAAAGTGTCGATAAAGAGGGAGCAGTCGAAAACAGAGTGTTGGCTTTTCTGGTTGGAAAAACAAAACACTATTTGGAATATTCATTGAAATTGATCCATGATGACAAGCAAAACACCGTAGGCTACAGAGGAACGTTCCATGATGTTAGCGACAGCTTTCGTTTAGAAGAAGAACGGCTGAACAAAGCGAAAACCGAGTCACTGAAAAACAGGTATTTTCAAGAAACCCAGATATTGAAAGATGAAATCAGGGCCGGGTACCCTTTTGAAGAGATGATTGGCAGGAGCCGGGCTATCCTCGATGTCAAAAAAGCGATCCAACAGGTTGCTCCCATGGAAACCACCGTCCTCATCCGCGGCGAAACTGGAACAGGGAAGGAATTGGTCGCCCGATACATTCATGAGCTCAGTGCACGTCAGGACAGAATTCTAGTCAAGGTCAACTGCGCCGCGCTGTCTGAAGGTCTGATCGCCTCCGAGCTCTTCGGGCATGAGAAGGGGGCATTCACCGGTGCCATCCAGAAGAGAATCGGAAGGTTTGAATACGCCGACAAAGCCACTATATTTTTAGATGAGATAGGGGATCTGCCCCTGGAAACGCAGGCTATGCTGTTGAGAGTTCTTCAGGACGGTGAGTTCGAAAGAGTGGGGAGTTCCAAGACGATCAAGGTCGATGTCCGTTTGCTGGCGGCGACAAACAGGGATCTGAGCCTGCTGGTGATAGAGAAAAAATTCAGGCAAGATCTTTTTTTCCGGTTGAATGTCTTTCCTGTTGATGTTCCTTCCCTTCGGGAAAGGCGTGAGGATATCCCTCTGCTCGCCGGTTATTTTCTTGAGCTCTACGGGAGAAAGATAGGTAAAAAGATCGATCGGATCGAGGATGAAACCATGCGGATGTTCATGAACTACTCCTGGCCGGGCAATGTCCGTGAGCTTCAGAATATCATCGAGCATGGTTTGGTCATTTCCAAGATGAAGGCGCTCGAAGTTCCCAAGGCCTATTTTCAACAGAAATCCGATGATAAAGGAGTAGCCCGACTCGTGCCCATGGATGAATTCGAGAAGCAATATATTATTCAGGTTCTTCGTGTTACAGAAGGAGCCATCTACGGCCCTCATGGTGCAGCCAGTATTTTAGGGATGAAGCCTTCCACGCTTCAAAGCCGGATGAAGAAGCTGGCTATAGACAGAAAGCAAGTGATGGATTAAGAAAACCCCTCGGTTCACCGATATATCGGTGTTTGGGACAGGGGGGACAGTCATGGGTTCGTAGATTACGGCGGCTGGGAATTGAAAGGTATCTCCCCCGCGATCCAGTCGCCGTCAGAGGATACTGAACGGATAGTCTGAAAAGAGTTGACAAATTCGTCTGTTGGTACGAATATTGCATTTAAAATAAAAGACAATGTGTACAATCAGGATTTGAAGCGATGATAACAGACATTTCCGTAATGATCGCCGGCCAAGCTGGAGATGGTGTTTTGTTTACGGGGAATGTTCTGGCTAAAATTTTGAAAAAAGAAGGATGGGAAGTCCAGACATACAGGTATTTCCCTTCCAATATCAGAGGTGAACCCACCCAGTACACGGTCCGTGCCAGTCAAAAAAAGGTCTTCGGCCGGGCCAACGCCGTTGATGTCTTGATTTCATTCGACTGCGAATCGATCATCAAACACACCAATAAGCTGGCCGACGGAGGAGTCGTTCTCTGTGATGGAGATGAACTGACCCGATTGAAGCCCGCGCATAAAAAGGGAAAAACATTTCATAAATTCCCCTTGAGGGTTCTTGCCCGGGAACATTTCAGGAATGAAATATTCAAGAACATGATCGCCTTGGGCGCTCTGGTTTATATCCTCGATTTGAATTTCAAGAATGTCGAGCGCATCCTCATCGATACTTTTTTGAAGAAGAAGGGGAAGGAAATCGTCCGTAAAAACGTAGAAGCGGCTAACCTGGGATGTGAACAAGCCCGGAAAATCGTCGATTCCAGTGAGCGACATTCCCTCATCAGAAAAAAAGACAGGGGGCAGATTTTTGTAACGGGAGATGAGGCGATTGCCTTCGGTGCCTTGTCGGCAGGCTGCCGTATGTTTGCTGCCTACCCCATCTGTCCGGCGACCGAAATATGGCAGTGGCTCGCTCTTCATTTTCCTCAATTTGGGGGAGTCGTGGTTCAGACGGAAGACGAACTCGCCGCCATCAATATGGCTTTAGGGGCTTCCTATGCCGGGGCAAGGGCCATGACGGCAACTTCAGGTCCCGGCGGGTCCTTGATGATGGAGGCCTATAGCTTAGCCGGGATGGCCGAAATCCCGATCGTTATCGCCCATGTCCAGCGAGTGGGTCCCAGCACCGGGATGCCGACAAAGTCTGAGCAGTCCGATCTCAATCTGTGGGCTTTTGGTTCCCATGGAGAGTTCCCTCGGATCATCCTCTCTCCGGGGACGGTGGACGAGTGTTTCGAAATGACCGTTACGGCTTTCAATCTGGCCGACAAATACCAGTGTCCCGTGATTCTCCTCACCGAGCAAGATTATGGGCAGAATTTCAGAACGGTTGACAAATTCAACCTGTCCTGCATCAGTATCGACCGGGGCAAGCTTCTTAGTTCCCTGGATCTTAAAGGAGAGAAGGAATACAAACGCTATGCCTTCACGGCTGACGGTGTTTCTCCCCGGGCAGTCCCTTCCCAAAAAAACGGCGTGTTTATGGTTGAGGGCAATGAACATGATGAGCGTGGATTTAGGAGCGAAGACCCGGAAAACCGGATCAAGATGATGGACAAGAGAATGAAGAAGATGCAGAGGATGAAAAAGGATCTGATCGCTCCCCGGCTTTGGGGGGAAAACGACGCGGAGGTCGGCATTCTTGGTTTCGGGTCCACATTGGGTGCGATTGTCGAAGCCCAGGAAGAGCTGCGTAAGGAAAAGATCAAATCAAAATTCCTTCAATTACGAACCCTGTGGCCTTTTCCGGAAAAAGAAGCGGAAGAATTCATCGGCAGCTGTAGCCGTGTTTATGTCGTAGAAAACAATTACACCGGACAGTTGTTTGACATAATCCGCTCTCATGTGAATTCCAAGATACGGATGGATAAAATCCTGAATTTCTCGAGTCTGACATTTCGGCCTATCGAAATTTCCGCTTCGATCAAGGAATCGTTATAAATGTTATCCATAAAAGATTATCATTTGCTCGATCCCACCTGGTGCAGGGGGTGTGGGATCTTCGGGCTTTTTTCAGCACTGAAAAAGGCCGTTCACTCGCTGGCGATAAAACCGGAAAAAATAAGCCTTATTACAGGGATTGGATGTCACGGCCGTCTCAACAATTATTTCAACGCCTACGGATTCCATGGACTACACGGACGAGCGATCCCTTTGGCATCCGGTGTAAAGATAGCCAATCCGAAACTCTCCGTGATTGCCGTCAGCGGGGACGGGGATGCTTATTCGATCGGCCTCGGACATTTCATCCATGCTCTGAGAAGGAACAGTGATTTGACTTACCTAGTCGTCAACAATCGAATTTACGGCTTGACTCAAGGCCAGACATCTCCCACCAGTCGGCAGAACTTCGTCTCTCCTTCGACTCCTTATGGTTCACAGGAAAGGCCCCTGGATGGACTGCAGTTGGCTCTGGCCGCCGGAGGAACCTTCATCGCTCGGGGGTTCTCAGGATCTCCCCAGAAGCTAGCCTCTCTTATAAAGGCGGCTCTGCAACACAAGGGATTCTCCCTGGTGGAGGTCCTCAGTCCCTGTGTGACTCACAACAGAGTGGATACCTATGAATGGTTCAAGTCTCACCTTTATGATGTGGACGTTAAGGCAGGCCACAATCCTTTTGATAAAAAAGACGCCTGGCGTGCTTTCAGTCGGGAAGGGAAATTCCCTGTGGGTCAAATCTACAAGGAAGAAAGGCCCTCATTTGAAGAGCTTTCACTTCCCGGGAAAAAGCCTCTGGCCTTTATGGATCTAACGCCGGACGTCGATAAAATAGACAAAATTTTGGAAAAATATAAAGATTGAACATCATTTTTTGATTGAATTCGAGGAGGAAAAACAATGAAAGAACAAATCGAAAAGATACTAGACAAAATCCGCCCCTCTCTCCGTGCCGACGGAGGAGATGTGGAACTGGTCGATGTTGAGGACAATGTCGTCAAGGTTCGCTTGACCGGAGCCTGCGGCGGCTGCCCGATGTCCCAGATGACGTTGAAAATGGGAATCGAGAGGGTATTGAAGAAAGATTTGCCGGAGATCAAGGAAGTCATCGCGGTCAAATAAAATGGGCAGCGTTTATTTCGACCATATTGCGGCCACGCCACTGCATCCCTCTGTTGTAGAGGCCATGCTCCCTTATCTCGGGGGGGAAAACTTCGGCAATCCGCAGAGCCTTCATTCAGCCGGCCAGGCGGCATTCCAGGCTGTCGAGGAGGCTCGGGAGAGAGTGGCCGACCTGATTAACGCTTCACCTTCTGAAATCTATTTCACCTCAAGCGGCTCGGAATCCAATAATTTTGCTCTCAAAGGACTCGCCCAGGCCATGGCGAAAAACAAAAATCATATCGTCATCTCGGCTATGGAACACCAGTCCGTTCTGCATTCGGCCGAAAGCCTGGAAAAGAAGGGCTTCGATGTCACCAAGGTGCCTATCGATCAATACGGAGTTGTCGATCCTGAAGAGGTGAGGAAAGCCATCACCCCTTCGACCGGGCTCGTGTCCATAATAATGGCCAGCGGAGAAGTGGGAACCGTCCAGCCGATCAAGGACATTGCCGGGATCTGTCATGAGCAAGACGTCCTTTTTTTTACGGATGCCGTGGATGCCGTCGGAAATATACCCGTAGATGTTCTTGATTTAAGCGTCGACGCCCTGAGTTTATCCGGAATTCAATTTTACGGACCGAAGGGCAGTGGAGCTCTCTTTGTCAAAAAGGGCAAGCGGATCGTTCCCTTTATCGATGGAGGGATTCAGGAGAACGGGCGCCGGGCCGGAACCGAGAACGTTCCGGCCATCGTGGGACTCGGCAAAGCTGCGGTTTTAGCTCGGACAGAAATGTCGATCAGATCGGAAAAAGCGATTCCACTCCGGGATAAGCTTATCCGCGAATTGCCGCTGCGGGTGGAAAATGTTCTTGTAACGGGTCATCCGAAAAAAAGGCTCCCTCATCATGCCAGTTTTTGCATCGAATTTGTAGAAGGAGAATCTATGCTGTTGAACCTGGATATGAAAGGGATTGCCGCTTCCAGTGGATCGGCCTGCACATCCAGAGCGTTGAAGGCCTCTCATGTGCTTTTGGCCATGGGTGTCGATCATGCCCTCGCCCAGGGTTCGCTGGTTTTCAGTATCATCGAAGACAATACGGAAGAAGATGTCGAGTATTTGCTAGATGCCTTCCCTCCAATCATAGAACGCTTGAGACAGATGTCTCCCCTCTATCCAGCACATAAGGAGAAAGAGCAATGATATACAGTGAAAAAGTCATGGATCACTTTCAAAATCCCCGCAATGTGGGAACTATCGAAGACGCCGACGGCGTGGGCAAGGTCGGCAATCCCGTCTGCGGCGATATGATGGAATTCTATATCAAGGTCAAGGAAGATCGACTCGCCGATGTGAAATTCAAAACATTCGGTTGCGGTGCGGCCATCGCTGTCTCGAGCATCGTGAGCGAAATGGCCACGGGCAAAACCCTGGATGAAGCCATGAAGATCACCAACAAACAGGTGGCGGAAGAATTGGGCGGTCTTCCCAAGAATAAATTGCATTGCTCGAATCTGGGTGCGGACGCCCTCCATGCAGCCATCGAAAACTACAGGAAAAAGAAAGTGGGTACGGCGACCGACGGACCCAAAGTCAAGGATGAGGGCGAAGCCTGTGCCTGCCCCTACTGCGATGCGGAACTGGAGGAAAAAGCAGATTTCTGCCAGAGATGTCAGATCGAACTGGTCGATTGTCCAGAATGTGGAGAGCCCGTCAACAAAAAAGCGGATGAATGTCTTCACTGCGGGGCGACGAAAATTAGAGTGTAGAAAAGAGAGTAGACAAGACTCGAGCAGAAATACGAGTGGAGGAGTTGGAGAGATATGGAAGCCACAAAATCC
>CBFDBS010000149.1:0-6919 GCA_965603105.1 uncultured bacterium | reverse complement strand
TCGATAAATTTATTACGGCCATAAAAAAAGACCGGGGCGAGGATTCTGAGCCCATGACTCCCCAGAAGCTGGACGAATTGAGTTTGGATGAATTCGAGACAGAACCTCCACCCATTCTGGATGACTCCCTGGTATCGGAAGAGCCTATCCAGGATGAAGAGGTCGAAGAAGAATCATTCCCCCCTGACACTTCACAGGGGGAAAAGATCCATGAGCAGTCTCTTCGAGAGGAATCCGGGCCTCAGGTAGAGCCTAGGTCTTCGCCATCTGTAACTCCCAGTGAGGAACTCTTCAAGAAAGAGGATATTCGGGTTTCGACTGACCACTTGCCCCCCTGGGCCTCTAAAATAAAAGATGATTTGACCCCGGAAGTCCTCTTGACTGAGGAAGAGAAGGAAAGTTCCCCTCTTGAAGAGGAAGAGGAGCCCCAAGTTCAAGAAGACGCCGTTATCGATGAGCCTATCCATGCCGATACAGGGGTTGGGCTTCCCGAAGGAGTGTCACAGCAAAACCTGCCTTTCTCGGGAGGACGTTCCGAGGAAAAGGTGGACATCCGCAAGAAAAAACCATTCCAACTGTCGACTTGGTTCAAATCCAGATTGTTTGACATTATGATTATGGCTGCAGTCTGGCTGATCACCGTCTGGATCGCATCCTCTGTGATGGACGTGGGGCTTTTCCGGCTTATAGGTGCGTCCGCTCTTCTGCTGGGGATTTTCTTTGGAATTCTTTTGGCCGGATATTTTTTCCTCTTCTTTTTTTTCCTGGGAGAAACTCTTGGGGACTATGTCTTCAATGAGAGGGAAAAATCTGAATCTCGTCACCCAGCTTAAACCCTCTCCCTAAAAATCGCTCCTTAGCCCGCACATCCTGGGCTATGATTTTTGGAGGGCCTTCGACGAGAATTTCTCCTTCATCGATGATGTAAGAGTAATCGGCGATTTTCAAGGTGTCCTGCACATTGTGGTCGGAGATGATAATCCCTATTCCCCTGCTCTTGAGCTGGAGGAATATATTCTGAAGCTCCCGAATGGTCAAAGGATCGATCCCCGTGAAGGGCTCATCGAGGAGAAGGAACTTGGGATTGAGGATCAAGGTGCGGCCTATTTCCAGTTTTCTCCGTTCCCCCCCTGAGAGACTGTGAGCGGATTGACTCTTCAGGGGGAGAAGCTCCAAATCTTCCAAGAGTTTGTGAATCGTTTCCTTCTGGACGGCTTTGTTGTAACCATGGAGCTGCAGGATCATTATTAAATTCTTTTCGACGGTCGTCTTGAGGAAAACTGAATTTTCTTGAGGGAGGTAAGTGATCCCTGCTTGGGCTCTTTGATGTGTTGATAAATGGGAAATGTTTTTTTCATCCAGATAGATTGAGCCTTGGTTGGGTTTGATCAGACCCACGATCATCTGAAAAGATGTGGTTTTACCCGCCCCGTTGCGTCCCAGCAGGCTGATGATCTGTCCCGTTTGAACCCGTATGTCGACTCCTTTAACGACCGGGCGTCTGTTGTAGCTTTTTTTCAGATTTTCCGCTCTGAGATGGCTTGTTTGCCCTTTGGAGTCCATGTCAGCTAAAATACTAAAATCAAAACGACTGGCTGTCAAGAGAAGATGAAGAAAGTCATCAGTGCTTCGAGGCGGACTGACTTGGTCGCCTTTTTCCCAAAGGATCTTTCTCAAATGCTTGGAGAGGAGATAGCGAGAGTTGTAGGTCCTTCCGGGCATGTGTATTCCGTCGATCTCTCTCCGGAGAACGTGCACACGTTTGTCCTCTGGTCAAAAAATTTCGAAAACCTCATCCAGAACCGCCACCGGTTGAGGGAAAGGCTTGAAAAATACAACCAGCTCTATCTCCACTTCACGATAACGGGGATGGGGGGCTCTTTTATCGAGAGAGGGGTTCCTTATCCGGACAGAGCGCTTAGCCAGTTGGAAGAACTGTTGAAGATAGTCGGAAAACCCGAAAGAATCAGCGTCCGCTTTGATCCTGTGGTCCGCTGGGTCGAAAAAGGCCGGATAGAGTCGAATCTCCACTTCTTCCAGGATTTGGCGTGTGCTCTAGCCTCATTGGGAATAGACACGGTCCGTTTCAGTTTTGCGCAGTGGTACAGCAAATCGAAAAAAAGGGCCGAGAAAGCAGGTTTCAGCTACGTCGATCCGCCGGTTGAGGAAAAGAAAAAAGAAGCGGCCGCTCTTGTCTCGATAGCCAGGTTTTGGAATGTTCAGCTTTATTCTTGCAGCCAGAACTTCTTGACGGAAGTGGATGGAATCCAGCCTTCATCATGCATCGATGGAATTGTGCTCCAGGATCTTCATCCTCACAAAACGGAGGCGTCCGGAAAGAAAGACAAGAGCCAGCGCTTGGAATGCGGATGTACGGAATCCGTCGACATCGGCAGCTACACTCAGTCCTGTCCCCACTGCTGTCTTTACTGTTATGCCAACCCAAGAGCTTAGATGCCGACTCCAAGGCGTTCGGCTAGGGCGGGGGGAAGGTTGGCGTCGATGATTTTCTTCTGGGCTCCGGTGATATCGTAATCGAGCCGGAAAAATTTCATTTTCTTAGACTTGGAGTCATAGATAGCGCAGGCCGCTTTGGGGTTCCTGTCTCGAGGCTGGCCGATCGATCCGGGATTGATGAGGTACTTGGTTCCCTTTTCTATCCTAATTTCGTTCATATTCCCGGTCAGAAACGTCCCTTCCACGAAATGGTCCTTCTCCGTATAAACAAAAGGAAAATGTGTGTGTCCGAAAAAGCAAAGGGGAGTCTTGGTATGGAGAAAAGCCTCCGCCGCGTCAAACTCACCGAAGATGTAATGATCCTCATCGAAAGGGGCTCCATGACAGATGGTGATTTCATCGTTAATGATGAGCGGGCCCATTTTTAAGCGGCAGAGATAGTTGATGTTTTTTTTCGAGATTTCCTGCCGCGTCCAATGGATGGCAGAGGCGGCAATGGGATTGAAGGTTTGGACATTGTTGATGTCACAAACAGCCTTGTCATGGTTGCCTCTGATCACGGAAATGGGCTTGAGAGTTCTGATTTTTTGGATGATATCGTTGGGGGATGCGCCGTAGCCCACCAGATCTCCCAAAAAGAGATAGTGGTCGATTTTGTGTTTCTGGCTGAACTTCAAAAAAGCGATGAAGGCTTCCAGATTTCCGTGGATATCAGTAAAGATAAGATAGCGCATGTCTTGTTATATCCTCTTTTCTAGGAATGATCTGTAGAGTTGGTGGGCTTGGAAGGAACTCCTCACAAGAGGCCCTGACGCAACTTCTTTGAATCCAAAATCGAGCGCGATCTGTTTGATCTGTTTAAATTCAAGGGGGGTGTAATATTTTTGAACCGCCGCGTGTCTCTTTGTGGGTTGGAGATACTGACCGATAGTCAGGAGTTCACACTGTGCGTTTCTGAGGTCGGAAAATGTCCGGAGGATGTCTTCCATTTTCTCTCCCAGTCCGACCATCAACCCTGATTTGGTGCCCAGACCCTGCTCTCCCGAGCGATAAAGCAGACGGAGAGACCGGCGGTAGTTATCAATGGGCCGGTTAATGGAGGGATATAGATTTTCAGGAGTTTCCAGATTGTGGTTGAGAATGTCCGGCCCGGCGTCGATAACTTTTTGTAATGCCGTCGGGGAACCGTTAAAATCAGGGATCAAAATCTCGATTTGAGTTTGGGGAGACCGCTCATGGATTTTCTCGATTGTTTTGACAAAAAGCCCGGCGCCTCCGTCAGGCAGATCATCGCGTGTGACCGAGGTGATGACGGCGTATTTCAATTCCAAGAGGATAACGGCCTCAGCCACCTGGTTTGATTCCTTTTCGTCAATGGGACCGGGAATCCCGTGATCGACGGCACAAAATCCGCAGTCTCTGGAGCAGATGTTTCCCAGGATGAGGAAAGTGGCCGTGCTGTGAGACCAGCACTCAGCCCTATTGGGACATCTGGCGCTCTGGCAGATGGTGTTGAGTTTTTTTTCCCTCAGAATCTGGGATACGGAGAAGAAGGCTTTATCGGATGGAAATCTGATCTTGAGCCATTCAGGTTTTTTTAAGGAAAAAGTTTCGGGCAGAAGTTCCAATAATCCCTCTTGTTTTGTGAGAAGATTTCAAGAATGCTATTTTTAGGGAGGGAGAGGCAATTCTTATCAGTATTCGAAATCTCTTTCTCTTCTCAGGCGTCTTCTCATTCGTTTCCGGGCTTGAATTTCTTTCATCCGCTTTTTTTCGCCTGGTTTGTAGTAAACTGAGTGCTTCTTGATTTCTTTGATGATTGCTTCCTGCTGGACTCTCCGTTTGAACCGCTTGAGCGCCGATTCGATCGATTCGTTGTCTTCAACAACTACGAAAGCCAATACCAATCACCTCCTTGTCAGTAAACAAAAGACTTATACCCGAATCGACCTGTATTGTCAAGGCAAAATTGAAGATATTGAATGAGTTAGAATATTTCTACGGGGTTTTTCCGTTCCCCACAGCTCGCGCTGAAGTTCAAATTCAGGGGGAAAATTCCAGGAGAGTTTCTATGAAGTGATGACCTTCAGAGAGCGAGGCAGGACTTTCATTTGAATTTTTTCTTTTTCCCCCAGGTGTTCGCCGTGGTATTGGATGTGAAGGCCGGCTCCACGGAAGACGGCTTTTTTCGCTTTAAAATGCTTCTGAGTTTTTTGAAATGTCCCGCGATATATACGTGGAAAGGACAGAAAATACTTGAGGGGAGTGATTTCGAAGAAAGTCAGGTCGATATAGCCGTCGACCTCTGAGGCCTGCGGGGCAATTCTCCAGTTGTAGCCGAAGTGTTTCGTTTTGCCCACGATGCAGTCCAGGGCTTCGATCGACAATGTTCTGTATTCAAAGGATATTCCGGAATCGTCCAATCCATCGAAGAGTTCGACCTGCATCTTTCTCATAGGCAGCTTGAAAATGATCAGACCCGCTTTTAAGTGTCCTCTCAAACCCGGCATCTTTTTCTTGTTTTTTTGATGGGTGATTTCGGCAGTCGCTCCGATGCTGGCGAAGGTGGCCACTTGACCCTCGATATCGATAAGGTCGATTTCCTTGGTCCGTCCTGTTTCGAGGACCCTGAGAGCTTTGCGAACATTCAGGGGAATATCGAGAGACCGGCTGAAAGCGTTCCCGCCCCCAAACGGTAGAACGGCAAGAGAGGTCTTCTTTCCCCTGCCGGCCTCGATGATTCCCTGCATGACATCGGCGACCGTTCCGTCTCCTCCCGCCGCGATGAGAACATCGTTATTGAAGCTCAGCTCTTTTGCCTGCTGGATGGTTTGGGCTTTGTCCTGATAGCAGTCGAAGATAGGGCCCGGAATGTTTTCCTCAAGATAGCGCTTCAGATTTTTCCTTCTATTCCATTTGCTATTGGCCGCAACTGGATTGATGATGCAGGAAATCCTTTTGTTATTCATTTATAATAAGTGAGAGTTTCTTTCATCCCTTTTTGAAGGGAATATTTGGATTTGAAGCCGAAATCTCTTTCGGCCTTGTCAGGAGAAAATAGCCAGGGCGTCTGAAGCATAACCTGCAAGATTCGCCGTCCGAAAAGAACCTTATACAATCCCGTTGTATTGAGCATGTCCGCGAGCCAGGCCGCAAGATATATCACTTTTTCCGGCAAAGGAAAGAAAAGAGACGTCCCCAGGATCTGATCTTTGTTGGTGAGGATGATGTTTTTCCAGGAGTGGTTGACTCCATCGGTGAGGTAGTAGATCTGTCCCGCCGCCCGGGAAGAAAGCGAAGCCTGAATAATTCCGTCGACTAAGTCTTTGATATAGATGAGGCTGGTCCTCCCTGTTTCGTCCTTCAAAAGAGGAACGATTCTTTTTTTGATGATCTTGATTATAAGTTCGGTTTCCAATTGTCTTGGGCCATAGACATTTGGGGGCCGGATGATTGTGACGGGAAGCCGGTCCCACAGACCGAAGAGGGCATTCTCCGCCCGGAGTTTGGTCCGTCCGTATTCAGAGGTCGGCGCACAGACACTGGTTTCATCTGAACTGGTGCCGGGCAGGGAAGGCCCTGCCGCCGCGATAGAGGAGATGAAGACAAACCTTTTGAGCCCGGGATTGACGTTCAGACAGGCTTGAGCGAGGTTGACGGTGAAAATAAAATTGGCGAGATTATAGACCTTCTTGGGAGCCGAACGTATCCTGGCGGCAACATGAAAGACATAATCCCGGCCTTGAACGGCTTCTTCCAGCGAAGGGATATCGTCGACGTCGCCGTGAACGATCCTGACGGGAAACTGAGACAGAATACCCGGCCGGCTCTTCGGTCTGATGAGGCAGGAGATATTCCAATTCCTTTTTGTTAAGGCTTCAACCAAATGGCTGCCGATGAATCCTGTCGATCCCGTTATCAGAGCTTTGGGCGTCATGGGGTTTCCTCCTTTTTCTGTCGTTTCGGGAAAACTTTGATAAGGGGAATGTACATCAGGACGGCCAAAACGATGAAGATGATGAGGTAGACATGTCCCTGAAGATGAACGGTGTTTCCGAAGAGCGCTATCAGATAAAGACGGGGAAGTCGTCCGAGCATGAGGGCAAGAAGGTATTTGAGGATAGGAAAACGGGCCATGACGACCAGGAATCGAAACGGGTAGATAGGAACAGGTGTAAAAGCCACGATGAGCATGGTCCAGAACGGTGCCTTGTTGAACAGGCCGATCAACTTGGACACAAATTTGTTTTTGAGAATCCGATCGAAATATTTGAGGTCGACGACGTATTCGAAAAAAGTATAGTTGATTGTCTCGCTGACCAGGATGCCGGCCACGCCGACGAGTGCGACAAGAAGAGGAGCGTGGAATCTGGCGAAAAAGATAACAGCGGGATCGTAAGGGATGACGTCGATGAGGAAGTTGCCGGGAATCGAGTACAGAAAAAGAACCAGTAGATGCCTG
>CBFDBS010000148.1:0-6939 GCA_965603105.1 uncultured bacterium | reverse complement strand
ATCACTTCGCTTCCGCCCAATTGATTCCCCAGTTCAAGTTAACCTTTAACGGCACTTGGAGAGCGGCTACGCCTTCCATCTTCTTTTTGACCAGATTCTCGAGCTCATCGCACTCTCTTTCAGGCACCTCAAAGACAAGCTCGTCGTGAACCTGAAGGATCATCCGACTCTTCATCTTTTTCTGACGGAGGGCTTCCCAGATGTCGATCATGGCTATCTTCATAAGATCGGCGGCCGTCCCCTGGATCGGAGTGTTGAGGGCGATGCGACGACCGGCCTGCTGGGCCATGCGGTCACTCTGTCGGAGCTCGGGCACCTGGCGTCTTCTTCCGAAGAGTGTTTCTGAATAGCCCTTCTCTTTGGCTTCAGTCACGCTCTTTTCGAGAAACTCCCGAACTTTGGAATATTTTTCAAAATATGTGTTGATGAACTCCTGCGCTTCGGGGGTGGACGTTCCCAGTTCTTTGCCCAGCGAGAAAGCTGAAGCGCCGTAGACCATGCTGAAATTGATTATCTTGGCCCTGCGCCGCTGCTCATCCTTAAATAGAGAGGAAGAGAGCCCGAAGACCCGGTTGGCCGTCTCTTGATGGACATCCTGATCCTTGAGGAAGGTGTCGATCAAATTTGCGTCATCGGACAGGTGGGCCAGCACCCTGAGCTCGATCTGGGAGTAGTCCGCAGACAAAAAAAGGTGACCTTTGTCCGGGATAAATGCCTGACGGAAGCGATGACCAAGCTCTCCGCGAGCAGGAATGTTCTGCAGGTTGGGATCGGAACTTGAAAGGCGGCCGGTGGATGCAACCGTCTGATTGTAGGAAGTATGAATCCTGCCTGTGTCCGGATTGACGAGCAGGGGGAGGGCATCCGCATAGGTGGATTTCAGCTTGGACAGCTGCCTGTACTGCAGGGCATATTCAGCGATGGGGAAACGGTGTGCAAGCTCGAGAAGAATGTCGGAGCTGGTCGAATAGCCCTTGGTGATCCTGGTTTTCCTCGAGGTCGGCAGTCCGAGTTTTTCAAAGAGAATCCTGGCCAGCTGCTGCGGGGAGTTCAGGTTGAACTCTTCGCCGCAAATCTCAAAGATCTTGATCTTCAGCCTTTGGAGTTCATCCTCGAGCTCTTCCGACAGGCTGCTCAGCACAGATGGATCGATTTTAACGCCCCACATCTCCATATCGGCCAGGACGGATATCAAGGGGCGTTCGATCTGGCAGTACAGGGTGTCCAAATTCTGTTCCTGGATACTGGGCCAGAGAACATCGCTCAATTTTAAAGCCAAGTCGGCATCCTGGCAGGCATAAGGCGCGACCTGCTGGATGTCGACCTTATCAAGAGTCTTTTGATCCTTCCCCTTTCCCGCAATTTCATGGTAGGAAATGGGTTTTATTTGAAGATAGGCCTGGGAGAGGGCACCCAGGTTGTGCTTTCCCCAGTTCGGTTCGAGAAGGTAGGAAAGGACCATTGTATCCAGTTCGATTCCTGCCACAGGTAGCCCCTCTCTGGTCAGAACGATATGATCGTACTTGATGTTCTGCCCGATTTTCTTGATTTTTGGATTAGTAATGACTTTCCTCAGCAGTGCCAAGGCTTTTTCCTTTGGGATTTGAGGGGGGACATCCGTGTAATAATGGCCGAGGGGGAGGTAGTGGGCTTCTCCTCCCTCGGTCGAAAAGGATATTCCGACCAAGTTGGCCCGAGTGGGGGAAGGGCTGTCGGTTTCTGTATCCAAGGCGCAACGTTGGGCTCTGCCGATTTTGGCCACCAGATCTTTGAGCTGAGCCTCATCCCAAATAACGGAATACTTTTTTTTTGTTTCTTCCGTTGTCTTCATATATTCGGAAAGCAGAGATGTGAACTCCATTTCTTGGAGGAGAGGAAGAAGGGCTTCTTTATCTGGTTCAGAAAGGGAGAATTCTTGGGGAACGAAAGGAACGGACAGATTTCTATCGATTGTGACCAGTTCCCGGCTCATCTCCAGTTGAGCCAGGTTGTTTTTGATTTTTTCCCGATGGGAGGCTTTCTCGATCTTTTCGAGATTGTCCAGCAAGTTGTCGAGCGATCCGAAGCGGCCGATGAGGAGCTTGGATGTCTTTTCCCCTATCCCCGGAACTCCGGGGACATTATCCGACTGGTCTCCCCAAAGAGCGAGCACATCAATGACTTGGTCAGGCGCAGCTCCAAAGGACTCTTTGACGCCTTTTTCATCGAGGAAAACGTCTTTTGAGGGATTGTAAACAGTTGTGTTCACATCAACAAGCTGCAGAAGGTCTTTATCGGTGGAGACGATGACCGTCGAGATTCCATGGGCGGGTATCAGCCGGGCCATGCTACCCAGTAAATCATCGGCTTCATATTTTTCCTGCTCGAAAAAAGGAACATGCATGGCTTGGAGAACCTTTTTCAGGACAGGGATTTGGACAACAAGGTCTTCGGGCATGGGTTTCCGATGGGCTTTGTAATCTTTGTACGTTTCGTGTCGAAAGGTCGGGCCTTTGGCATCGAAAACGACGCCCAGGTAATCGGGGCGGTGCTGTCCCACAATCTTGCGCAAAGTCGTGATGAAACCGTAGATAGCATTTGTTGGAAATCCTTGAGACGTGGAAAGATTTTTGATTGCGTAGAACGAACGATAAAGAAGAGAAGTACCGTCGATCAGATATAACTTTTTCTTGGCCATTTCTGAGGGGAGGGATATCAGCCGTTGTCGAATTTTCCTGCGCTTATTGCTTCTTTAATCGCGTTGTGCTGCTGTTCGATGATCCCGTTGATCGTGGCTATGAGATTTGGGCTGTTCAGGTGCTGGGTGTAGAATTTTTTCCGAGGCGCCAAAGCCTTCCCGGCTTTATAAATGATGGATTCAACACAATTGGACGGCCTCCCCAAATCTTGTGTCTGGACGAGAAAAATGATCCCCTTGTGTTCGATTTTGCTGTTGTATCCTGCCATGGCTATCGTTTCTGCCTTCCGATTTTATTATACGCCTTAGGGATAGGATAGCAAGCCTTTAAAGGGAACCTCTCTTTTCCTTCTGGACGGAGAGTATCCAAAAAGGAGGGGAAGAGCACGGCGGAGGATTCAAAAATGGACCGGTTATCCCTGAAAAGACTCATATCTGTGTTGATCGGTTTTATTGACAAAGTAAGGCAAGATGGTATAATAGGATAACTTTTTTGAGAGTTGGGAATATGTTAATAGATATAGATCGCCTTACCGACAAAGAACTGAGGATCAATCAGGACTATGAATTCATCAGTTCCGACCTGGTTGATGAAAACGCGGTTTTTCTCGATCCGGTTCATGCCGATCTTGTTGTCAAAAAAATCGGTGATGAAATTTTCATCAAAGGAAAGATAACGGCCCTCATCAGCTTTGTCTGCAGCCGCTGTCTTTCCCCATATGAATTTCCGATTGATTCGAATTTTGATCTGGTCTATCTCCCGGAAGAGTTGGAAGAAATGAAGGATCAACTCGAAGCAGAAGACATGCACAAGTTCTTCTACTCGAGTCCGGCCCTCGATTTGGCGGCCGTAGTCCTGGAGCAGATTAATTTCACTTTCCCGCTCAAGCCTCTCTGTATGCAAGACTGCCAGGGCATCTGCCCTGTCTGCGGGAAGATCGTCAAAGACGGGGAATGCTCTTGTGTGATACATGAGTCCGATTCTCGTCTTGATAAACTCAAGATATTTATGAAAGATAAGAGATAAATGGCTAATCCAAAAAGAAGACATTCTCATTCAAGAACAAGAACAAGGCGTGCCCACGACGCTATCGAGGTTCCTTCTCTTTCCCTTTGTCCCAATTGTGGAAATCCCAAGCTGCCCCACAGGGTGTGTCTGGATTGTGGTTTTTACAAAGGGCGGCAGATCATCGAAGGCTCTGAAAAATGATCCAGGGGGATTGATGAAAGTTGCTGTCGATGCCATGGGTGGGGACTTTGGTCCGCGGGTTGTTGTCGAAGGGGCTCTCCGTGCTTCACGAGAGTTCCAAATGGAAGTCTTCCTCGTGGGAGTTGAGGAACTGATCAAGAAAGAGTTCGACAGCCTCTCACACAATAGAGCCAGGATCACGATTGTACCCGCCCTGGATTCCATTGGCATGGCCGAGAGCCTCCTGGCTTTCCGTAGGAAGGACAAATCTTCAATTCGTATCGGCACACAGCTGGTCAAAGACAAAGAGGCAGATGCTTTTGTCAGCACGGGAAATACGGCCGCTGTTGTCTATATTTCAAGAAAGGTTTTGGGAGCACTCCAAGGGATTGAGAGACCAGCCTTGTCTCTTCTCGTGCCGACCCTTAAGGGCTTGACACTGCTCATTGATGTGGGCGCCAATATCAACTGCCAGCCTCTCCATTTGGAGCAGTTTGCCCTTATGGGGCGCGTTTTCATGGAAAATGTGCTCGGCTTGGAGAATCCGAAAGTGGCGCTGATGAGCATCGGAGAAGAAGGGGGCAAAGGGAATGATTTAACCAAAGAGGTTTACCAGCGCCTGTCCTCTTCCTCTTTGAATTTTATCGGGAACGTAGAGGGAAAGGATATCTATTCCGGCCAAGCCGACGTCATTGTCAGCGACGGATTTACGGGGAACATCGCCTTAAAAGTCAGCGAGGGCGTTGTCGAGACATTCTTTTACATGGCCCGCAGAGAGATCATGAAGAACCTCTTCTCTAAAATTGGTTTTGCACTGATGAAGAGGAACATCAAGAAGATTTACCAAAAGATCGACTATTCCGAATATGGGGGCGCACATCTATTAGGTTTGAATGGCGTCTGCATTGTGGGACATGGACGATCGAATCCTCAGGCCGTCAAAAATGCCGTGTGTCTGGCCAGAGATTTTGTCGTTCAGAGGGTACAGGAAAAAATCCAGCTGGAAGTGTTCAAAGGTAAGAGCACATGCTCGGGAACAAACACGTAGGATGAGCTTAAAAGACAGGGTGGCTGTCATTACCGGGGCAAGCCAGGGGATTGGTGAAGCCATCTCCGTCGAACTGGCCAAGGAACAGGCTGAGGTTGTGCTGGTCGATATCCAGAAGGAAAAATTGGATGAAGTTGCGGGGAAGATCAACAGCGCTGGTGGAGCGGCCTCGACCTCCCGTGTCGACGTCTCCAGTTTTGAACAGGTTCAGGAGGCGGTCAATGCCATCCTCAAGAAGAAGAAGATCGATTTCCTGATCAACAATGCGGGAATCACACGCGACACGCTGTTCATGAGGATGAAGGAAGAAGAATGGGATGCAGTCCTGCTCGTCAACCTGAAGGGTGTATTCAACTTTTCCAAGGCGGTCATCCGTCATATGATCGGCAATCGTTTCGGGCGTATAGTGAATGTTTCTTCGGTTGTCGGTCTTATGGGGAATGTGGGGCAGACAAATTATTCGGCTTCCAAAGCCGGAGTTGTCGGCTTGACGAAATCATTGGCCCGGGAAGTGGCGCTGCGGGGAATTACCGTCAATGCAGTTGCGCCCGGATACATAGCGACGGATATGACTGATGCTCTTTCCGATTCCATTAAACAGACGTTTCGGGAAATCATTCCTATGAAACGGTTTGGAACTCCGGAAGAAGTGGCCCACGCGGTAAAGTTCCTTGTTTCCGATGAAGCGGCCTATATTACGGGACAGGTTATAAGCATCAATGGTGGAATGCTTATGTGATTGGAAGAGTATATCAAGTCAACTCTTAAAAGGAGAAAAAAAATGGAAAGAGAAGAATTACTGAAGAAAATAAAGTCGATTGTGGCTGACAAGTTGAGCATCGGTGAAGACCAGGTGACGGAAGAAGCCTCATTTATTGATGACCTGGGGGCAGATTCCCTCGACACCGTCGAATTGATTATGGCTCTGGAAGACGAATTTGATATGGATATTCCTGACGAAGAAGCCGAAAAACTAACGACTGTCGGCAAGGCTATGGATTATGTTTTAGAGCGGGTCAAATAAATCCTCTTTTCGAATCCCATGAAAAGCCCCTGTCCGTCCCGTAGAGTTGTCATTACAGGCATCGGCCTTGTCTCTCCTCTGGGAGTAGGAACAGAGAAGAATTGGGCCTCTTTGCTTGCAGGACGGAGCGGAATAAGAGAGATCAGCCGTTTTGATACCAGTGGTTACACGACCACAATTGCGGGTGAGATTTGCGACTTTGATCCTCTGCAGTTCATGGATCAGAAAGAGTCCAGGAAAATGGACCCTTTTATCCAGTACGCCATAGCTGCCGCTCAGATCGCCGTGGATGATTCGGGCATCGACCCGGCGGCGCTGGCAGGGGAGAGGACGGGTGTCTTTGTCGGATCGGGAATCGGCGGGATCGGCTCGATTGAAAAGACCCATTCCCAGCTTCTCGAAAGGGGCCCGGGCCGGATATCTCCTTTTTTCTTGATCTCGGCGATCATCAACGAGGCCTCAGGTCAGATTTCCATCCGTTTCCGTTCCCAAGGTCCCAATTCAGCCACGGCCACCGCCTGCTCGACAAGCTCCCATGCTCTTGGAGATGCGTTCAGGATTATCGCTCGAGGGGATGCCGACCGGATGTTTGCCGGCGGAGCGGAAGCCCCCATCACTCCTCTTGGTGTGGCCGGTTTTTGCGCCATGCGAGCTATATCGACAAGAAACCGGGAACCGCAAAAAGCCTCCCGCCCCTTCGATCTCCACAGAGACGGATTTGTCATGGCCGAAGGATCGGGAATCCTTCTTCTGGAAGAGCTGGAAACGGCCCGGATAAGAGGAGCCAAAATTTATGCGGAGATGGTCGGGTATGGGATGAGCGGCGACGCCTACCATGTGTCGGCGCCCAAGCTGGACGGGGAGGGAGCAGCCCAATCGATGAGGAATGCCCTTGCCGATGCCCGGGTTGAACCCGAGGCCATTGATTACATCAATGCTCACGGGACCTCCACTCCTTATAATGATAAAATTGAAACACGGGCGATCCGGAAAGTTTTCGG
>CBFDBS010000147.1:0-6958 GCA_965603105.1 uncultured bacterium | reverse complement strand
GGCGACACACGGATTAGGAATCCGTTGCTCTATCCAGACTGAGCTACAGGGGTACCTTTCTGAAGCTTCTGCATGAGAATCTAATCTCTCAGCCTCAGAATTCTACCAGTTTGAATGACATTTTTCAATCCAGCCTGACGGCCGGCGACTCCCCCATGATTTGGATGAGCTTGTCTCTTATGAGGCAGTTCCTCCTCACCGGTTTGTCATTTTTGATGGCGATGTAGAGGGCCTTGTAAGAACCCACAATGCAGCTCAAACGCCTTGCCCGCGTCAAGGCCGTATAGAAAAGGTTCCGCTGGAGCATGATGAAGTGCTGGGTCATCAAAGGCATGACGACGGCCTTGTATTCGCTGCCCTGCGCCTTGTGAACAGAGATAGCATAGGCCAGGACAATCTCGTTCAAATCTTCCCGCAAATAGACAGCTTCCCTGCCGTCGTAATTGACGATCAACCTGTAGGCTTTTTGATCCACATCCACAACGCTGCCGATATCCCCGTTGAAAACTTCCTTTTCATAGTTGTTTTTGATCTGCATGACTTTGTCGTGGATTCTGATTTCCCGGCTGCCAAGTTTGAGCCCCTCTTGAAGAGGATTGAGCTTTTTCTGCAGTTCGGCATTCAAGTTTTCGACTCCCACCAGGCCTCTGTACATGGGACTGATAACCTGAATTTCCGGAGAGAGCGGATGCAGCTTGAATTTCTTGGGGATGCGCTCAGAACACAGACTCATTATTGTCTGGAAGGCTTTCTTATCGTCGTCATGATTAATGAAGTAAAAATCCGCATCCGGATCTCCTTTTTCAGGGAAAACAAGCTTCTCTCCCCTATTGACCCGGTGCGCGTTGACGACAATAAGGCTTTCTTTCTCCTGGCGGAAAATTTCATCCAAACGGACGACTTCAACAGTTCCGGATTCAATCAGATCGCGCAGAAGGCAGCCCGGCCCCACCGACGGCAGCTGGTCTTTATCGCCGACAAGGATCAGATGCATGCTCTGGGGAACCGCTTTGAGAAGATGATACATGAGAGGCAGGTCAACCATAGAAAATTCATCGATGATCAGGGCGTCGCCCGGAAGAGGATGGTTTTCATTGCGGCGGAAGGTTCCCAGCTTGGGATTGAATTCCAAAGTCCTGTGCAGGGTTTTGGCTTCATTCCAGGTGGCTTCAGACAGCCTCTTGGCGGCCCTGCCCGTGGGAGCGGCAAGAAGAACCTTCCGCTGCCACCTGTGGAAAAGGTCGATAACGGCTTTGACGATCGTCGTTTTTCCTGTCCCGGGCCCTCCGGTGATAATCAGTATTTTTTGGTGAAGGCTCTCCCTTACAGCCCGCTTCTGGGCCGGGGAAAAATCGATGCACATTTTTTTCTCGATAGAGGCAATTTCTTGGTCGACATCAAAATCCGGTTTGGAAAAAGGGTGGCGGACCAATTGATGGATAAATCTGACGACATCTTCCTGGGCCTGGTGGTAAAAAGGAAGGTATATGGCTGTGTCGTTATCATAGTTTTCGGCGACAACGCGCTTTTGATCGATTAAGAATTTAAGGGCATTTTCAGCATCGTCCGTCTCGGCTTCCAAATCCTTGCTGCAGCAAGCCAGTATATTATTCCGGAGAGAAAAGACGTGTCCCTGCTCCAAATCTTTTTCCATTATATAAAGGATATAAGCTTTGATTCTCTCGGGGGATGTGGGACTCATGCCCAGGTTGAGGGCGATCTGATCGGCGGTCTTGAATCCGATGCCCCAGATATCGTGGCAGGCCTGGTAGGGATTGGTTTTGAGAACATGGTATGAATTCTGCCCGTACTGGCGGTAAATCTTTGTGGCCAGATTGGTGGAGATGTTGTGTTCCTGGAGAAAGATGATGAGCTCTCTTATGTCCTCGTGAATTGTCCAGGACTTCTTGATCTCACAGAACTTGACCTCCCCTACCCCTTCGACTTTTTTGAGCCTGTCGATGTGGTCGGATATGATGGTGATTGTCTGTGGGCCGAATTTTTCAACGATCCTTTTGGCAAGAACGGGACCGATCCCCTTGATCATTCCTGAAGAGAGGAATTTTTCAATGCCCTTGACCGAGGAGGGGAGTACCGGGATGTAGTTTTCCACCTGAAACTGTTTGCCGAATTTGGGATTGATGACCCATTTGCCCTTGATTTTGATTACCTCACCTGCTGAGAGGGGGGGGAAAGTGCCGACAATTGTAAAAACCTGTCCGTCTTCCTGAGAAAAAGTGCAGACGGTGTAACCCGTGTCCGGGCTGTAAAAAACTATGCTTTCCAGCGTTCCTTCTAGGTACTCCATTAATTTTATTTAGAGAAAAACTTGAGTTCGATTTTCTGGCCGGGGGAAGTTTTGAGCATCTCGGACGCAGACCCTTCACGAACGGCGATTTCAACCAATCCCAAACTTCCTGAGAGAAAAAAAGCTTCCCCTTTTTTTCCTTGGGAATAGCTCTCTCTCCAGGGGATTTCATTTTCCCCTGCCAGCATCCGCAGCGTATCTTTCTCTTTATCCTTAATAAAGGTGTCAAGGAAAGAAGACGGGATATTGGTTATCAGATTCCCGAATTTATCCCGATAGAGTATCGAGCCCTGGATTCCAGCCCGTGTCTGTCGAGGCTTATCTAATTGAATCTTTTTATAGTCTTGGATTTCCGGACCGAGCTCATCCGGTGAAATCCCCTGTGACAGCCAGGCCGCAGCGGGCGCCATTTTGTCTCGCCCTTCAAAAGTCGTTCCGGTTGGACCGAGAAAATATTTATCGCTGCTTACCTCCCTGATCCGAATATCATTCTCCTCATCCAACACAAGGGTGAGAATCCCATTATCAGGAGCGACAAAATAATACTTTTCGGATTCAGCCAGGAGGATTTTTCGAGGCGAGCCTACACCCGGATCGACGATGGTAACGAACACCGTTTTGCGGGGAAAGTACCGATAGACGGCAAAGAGAACAAAACTTCCGGCCAGGATGTCGAAGGAGGGAATGGAGTGGGTGATATCGATGACTGTCGCCTCCGGATGGATGGAAGCGATAACTCCCTTGACAGAGGGCACAAAAAAGTCATCTTCCCCGAAATCTGTCAGCAGGGCTATTGTGGGATGGTTCACTTTTTCATCTTATGGTATTCCCTGTCATCTTTCAACCTCATCTATTGAAATTGGAAATTGGGGACAGGCCCCGATTGTTTCACAAGAAAAGGGACAGTCCCTGTTCAGGACAGTCCCAGTAAAAAATCGGGGCCTGTCCCCAATTTCCAATTGTATTGACGGATGTAGAGATTCGTGTTAATTTTTTCATGTGAAGTTTCTCAAAGTCCTTTTCAATTCTCTGATCAGCGGCTTTTTTTTCAGCGGACTGCTGGCCCTGCTCATTTTGGATCTCAATATCAAAATCCCGTTTCGAATTGAGTCCTACGCCCAGCTGACCGTTTTTCTTTTTGTCATCTACGGCCTGTTGGTCGCTTTCCTGTGTGTCCTGTTCTTCTATATCTTTCAGTTCTTTTCAGGCAGGCGGAGAAATATCAAATTCATCTCGCCGTCTTTTCTGATTGTCAGTTTTTCCTCTCTCATCGTCCTCTTCCTGATCATTTTTAAGGCGAACCGCGACTTTTTCATTTCATTCTTCTCTCCACAAAACCTCTATTACTTGGACACGCAGCCTATTTTCCTGGTTCTGTTTGCCGTGTTTGCAATTGTGATTCTCTACAGCTATCTCCGTTCAAAAAGAAAAATAGTTCTCGCTCTTTTTCCCGTCCTGTTCGCCCTCACCATGACTGTTACGGTCTACCAGAGAACCCTTTTTCTTGAACCCCATCCCAACGAAAAGGAAGCCATTCTCGAAGCCACACAAATCGAAAAAAGAGTCACCATCATTGGCCTGGATGGTTTGAGCTTCGACTTTCTCATTCCCCTCATCAACGAAGGGAAGCTGCGCAATTTTCAGCTTCTGATGGAACAGGGAAGCTGGGGAAAACTGAAAAGCTTCACTCCCAATGAGCCCCTGATGCTTATCAATTCATTTAATACCGGAAAACTACCTTACAAGCACAGGCAGATCTCTCTTTTTACCTATAAATTTCTGGGATTGGACCTGGAGCTTGAAATTGCTCCCAGATATCTGTTCTTCAGACAGCTGATAAAAACGCCCGTCCTTCAGGTCACTCCCAATCTGGTCCCCTACCAAACCAAGGACATCTGGAAAATACTGGAAGAAAACAACACAACTTATTTTAAAAAAGACTGGCCTTTTTATCAGACTGTCGCCCAACCGAGTCAGAAAGCGGAGACAACATTCAATCGATTTTTCGAGGACCTCAAGTTCGAGACTGACCAAATCTTCAAAATGGCCAAGGAAGCCCTCTTCACGGACGTCGACAATGAGGACGCCGTGACTCAAGCGAAGAATACAACCCAGCCTCAGGTTCTCTACTTTCATCTTAACGGCCTGAATATCGTAGAAGCCTATTTTTACAAATTCAATTTTCCCGAAACTTTTGGAATTACTGACCAGGGAGAAATCAGTAAATACGGCGCTGTGATCGAACGCTATTATCAATACTACGATCAGATCATCAGTAAATATTTGGCCTCCATGAAAATGGGAGAGGAGATTCTTGTGGTCTACTCCCCCCATGGAATAGAACCCCTGCCTCTCTGGAAAAGATTTGTGGAATGGGTATTGAACTACCCGGTAGTATCGGCCTATCACGAACAGGCGCCCGAGGGAGTCGTCTTCTTCTACGGCCAAGAAATCATCAAGGGAAAAAATATCGAGGGGATGAAACTCGTTGACATAACACCGACCCTTCTCAATTATCTCGGACTTCCTGTCGGCAAAGATATGGACGGGATCGTAAACAACTCTATTTTCTTAAATGAATACAAGAATCCAGTGCTCTACATTTCATCCTATGAGGACTACGAAATCAGGGTAACACGCCAGAAACCGCAAGAATAGCGGCTCAAGCCGTCTCGCTTGTCACTTGATAATCTTGAGCATCCTGCCCCACCGGGCCTTGGGAATGAAGCTGACAAATTTCTTCAACCTATCGCTTAAACTTGTTTTTAGATATGCCCCGGCTTCAGCTCGGTAGGAAAAATAGATGATCCACGGCCTTCCCTTGATGTTTTGAACCGGCAAAAAACCCCAATACCGGCTGTCGCTGCTGTTGTCACGGTTGTCGCCCATGGCAAAAACATGGCCGGGAGGGACGATGACAGGCCCAAAGTTATCCCTGATGACATCGTCGTAATGGTAGTAATCGCTATTGGAATAGATGCGATCATCGTTATGGACTTTGTATTCTTCTTCAATCGGCACATCGTCGACAAAGACCTGCTTGTCCTTGATCTCGACTTTTTCTCCTTCGAGAGCAACGATCCTCTTGACAAAATCTTTGTCCAACCCCTTGGGATACTTGAAGACGACAATGTCTCTTCGCTGGAGGTCCTTTTTGGGCAGCAGGAGTTTATCCAAGCCAAACTCAGGCTGACTGTAGGCAATTTTGTTCACCAACAGAAAATCCCCTATCAGCAGTGTAGGCTCCATCGAACCGGTTGGGATCTGGAACGCCTGAACGACAAAAGTCATAACGAAAAATACAAATACCGCGGTCTCGACTATGAGTTCAAAATACTCTCTGAACACGCCTTTATCGCGCTTTTTCTTTTCTTTTTTTTCTATCTCTTCAGTCATTTAATTTCTCGCAGAACCACTTAATATACCCAATATCGCCCAAATCATCAACTCATGAGTTCATTCGTTCAGCGAAATGATTCTCGTGACATTGCCTTTCGCCGCCCGAAACCGATGAAGACGGCTGCCTCGGGATTCGACCAACAAGAGGGATAGTGATGAAAGGTTTGACGTTTGTTGTTTTGAGATTTATGCTTATGATGAAATGAATTTCACTCTTTTTGGCTATCCAAAAACGGGGAAATCCACACTCTTCTCACTGCTGACGGGAAGAGGAACATCAGCGCAAGACTATGACTCAGGCAAAAAAGAAGCCAACCAGCGAAACTGCGTGATTCCCGATGAGCGGTTGGATAAAATCGCCGAGCTTTACCCAGACAAAGAAAAAAAATACACCACTATCGACTATGTGGATCTGGCCGGAATTTCTTTCGGCGATGTCAAAAACGAATTCTATCTTAACTATCTGCGTAAGGCTAACGGCTTGACGCATGTCGTCAGGGCTTTTGAAAATCCGCTGGTCCCCCATCCCAAAGGAAAAATCGATCCTCAAAATGATATTCAAGCGATGGAAACGGAGATAGTACTGGCTGATTTGATGTCCATCGAGTCCAGGCTTCTCTCTTTGGAGAAAGAACTGGCGAGGACGAAAAATCCCGAGGGTGAAAAAGAAGGCGAGCTTTTGAAAAATCTTCAGCAGCATTTGGAAGAAGGCCGAAGTATCCGTGAGCTGGATTTATCCCCGGCGGAAGAAAAAATCATCAGAAGTTTCGCCTTTCTCAGTGAAAAGCCCCTCTTCCACATGATCAACATCGACGAGCATGACATGTCTTCAATCGAGAATCCGGAGCTTATATTTCCCCTCCAGAAGAAAGGGACCAAAGTCCTTGCCTTTTGCGGCAGCATCGAAAGAGAAATCCTCGAGTTGGAAGAGGAAGAAAAGAAAATCTTTATGGAAGAATATGGACTAAAAGAGCTAAGTGTCCGCAGATTCCTGAAAGCCTCTTACGATCTTCTCCAGGTCATCACCTTTTTTACCGTCGGCAAGCAGGAAGTCAAAGCCTGGACGCTCAAAAAAAACACCCCCGCTCTCCTCGCGGCAGGAGCCATTCATTCGGATATTGAAAAGGGCTTTATAAGGGCTGAAGTTATTTCCTGCGACGACCTCCTCGAACACGGTTCTTTCCAATCCGCCAAGGAAAAAGCGGCCATCCGCCTGGAAGGCAAAGACTATCCTGTCCAGAACGGCGACGT
>CBFDBS010000146.1:0-6997 GCA_965603105.1 uncultured bacterium | reverse complement strand
CAATACGGGAATGACCGTTTGGACACCGTGATCCGGAGAATGGGTTACCCCAAGAGAATTCTGACTCCTTCTTACAAATCTCCGGTTCGAGCCAGCAGGACAAGCAAAGACTTCGATTTACTGTCTCTATTATCTCCACAGGGTCTGTTCTTAGACAGAGACAATGACCGTCATGCGGATGGACTGGCAACTCTGATGGTTGTCCCCGCCAACGACAGTTCTCCCGGGACTGAAAAGCTCGCTTCCCGTCTGATCCTCGATACTACGGGTGCCTCATTTCCTCTCGTCCATCTCGACTCAGAAATCGAGAACATAAAATCCCTCACCGCCCCCGTCCTCATCGGTTTGAACAACCTTTTCATTCAAGAGCTCATCAAAACAGCCAAGTTGAAAATACCTCCTCTTGATTCCAATCAGGGATATATAGCCATCGTTCCCAAGGCCTTCAACGCTTCCAGCGCCCTCACCGTCACCAGCGCAGATGAGGAAGGTTTAGAAAAATCCTTGACCTATTTGAGCCAAACATTTCCCTTCCTCTCAGAATATAAAGAAGGAGAACCTCGTCTTCATGATGTCAGCACCGGCCTGGAAGAGTTCCTTCAAGGTGAGAAAGGATCGGCCGAAGCCTATCTGTCTCTAGAGCTTGAAAAGATCCTGGATGAAATCGAAGAAAAGGAATTCGAAAGTTTCGATATCCAGCTTTTCCTTCCGGCTAAAAATTCCAAATTCGAAAAGGATTTGGTTGATAGTCTGAAAACAAGACTCAAAACAGAGAAATTTCAATATGAAAGTTTCGCTCTCAGAGAAAACAAACAGATCTTCGAGAAACAAGAAGATCTGACCTGGGAAAAAGAAGAGGCCCTCCGCTTGATCGAAGAGAAAATCGAAGAACTGAAACAAGCCTCACAACCTCTCCATATCAGCATAGGTATCAGTGAATCACCGGTGGTTAGGAAAAGACTGGAAAGCGAGACAAGAGAGGTCCTTTCCTCTAACGGAATCGACGACTGTCGAGTGGATGTCCATTCATCTTACAAACAGGGATTTTTCTGGATATATGAAAGAATAATCCCTCAACTAACAGACCTGGAGTTTGACCGTCTGTTGATCCGCTTCGCCGAAGAGCCCGACGATATCACTTTGCCCAAAAGATTCTACAGCGATCCCTACCGTTGGCTGCAGGAACTCTACCCTATCGATGAAATCATTTCACAGAACCTGAATATTCCCTTGGACAAAATCGAATTCGAAATGAAAAGCCGGTCTTCACCACTGTACGAATTCACAG
Organism: uncultured bacterium; assembly: GCA_965603105.1. Taxonomy (GTDB): domain Bacteria; phylum Acidobacteriota; class Aminicenantia; order Aminicenantales; family Aminicenantaceae; genus CBFDBS01. The sequence continues at coordinate 5,709 of CBFDBS010000146.1, read as the reverse complement.
CGTGGGACAAAAACGGCCAAATTCTGCTCCAAGATTCCTTTTCTCCCCGGATACGTGAGGACTATTACCTCAAAATCCTCCCCGAGTGGGGAAAGGTAAAACTGACAACCGGCTGGATCACGGTCTCCGACGGAAAACAGAACATTCTGGACATTCCTCTATTATCTGATCTCGAACGGTTCTGGAGTTTCTATCAAACTGAAATCCTTCCTGAAGTTCACTCCTATATTCTGAAAAAAACAGGAAATGAACCTTCCTTCGAAAAACAACCCTATTTCCAACGGCTCCTCATCGAATTATGGCTCAGCGAGCCTGATTTCCGTTTGGGATTGGATGAAGAGCTCATCAGCAGCCTTGAATCCATCCACGATGAACTCTATTTTGACACTCTCGATTTTTTAAGAGGGATCACAGACATAGAACTCGAAGATGAGTCACTGGCCGAGGACAGCTCCCGGTACTCAGCCCCGGGAAACATCTTGCCTCTGGTCCATCCCTCTCTCGAAGGGAAGGGAGGAAGAGTCAAAGTGGTTTTTGAAGATTGGCAGGCCCAATCCCCCCAGATGATCCTGAAATGGAAAGAGAAAGGAAAGATCGAACTCACTAAAAAAGTTATCTTTCCAAAAATCAAGTCAGGGAAAATCCGGGTACCGGGCATCCTGTACAACGGGGAGGAAGACTGTATCGAGCAGCTCTTGACACAAGTCGAAATCCTGGATGAAACCGATTACACATCTCTCATTGATATAATCGGCCGGCTCCGTGAATTACAGGCGAAAAAGCTGCTCCGGGATCCTTTCCAATATCCGAAGCTGAAATCAATCAACCTCGTCCTCAAATACAAGGACTTGACCAAAGAAGAGATTCTCAGCGTCTCCTATGAGGAAGAACAGAGTCCCCTGTCTTCTAATAAAAGGGCCAGCGGACCGATTGCCGTTCCTACCGAAGACATCATATCTCCACAGACTTGTCTGGAAATAGCCGAACAGCTCGGACAACTGGACAACATAAAAACCTATATTGCCGGAAGATCATACGAGAACAGGCAGATCCCGGTTTTAGAGATTTCCACACCCAATGAAAAGTACACTTCTCTGGCCCGGCTTGTTGCCTTCAAACCCACCCTTTATCTCAGCGGCCGACAGCACGCCAACGAAGTCTCGGCCACCAATTATATCCTTAAATTTGCTGAACTCATTTCCACCGAAAAAGAGTATTCAGGCTATATTCAAAAAATCAATTTTGTCCTGCACCCTATGGAGAATCCCGATGGTGCCGATCTGGCCTACAAACTTCAGGAAATGACCCCCGATCACAGCCTTCACGCGGGACGATACACATCGCTAGGAATCGACGTCGGCTATCAGGTCAGTGCCGCCAAACCGCTTCTTCCGGAATCCAAGGTCCGGGGAATACTTTTCGACAGATGGATTCCGGACATCTACTTGAACCTCCATGGATACCCCTCTCATGAATGGGTTCAGCAGTTCTCCGGCTACACTCCCTATCTCTTCCGCGATTATTGGATTCCGAGAGGGTGGTTCGCTTACTACCGGAGCCTGACCCTCCCCATTTATCAGGAGTGGAAAGAAGCCGCCACAGACCTCAAAGATAAAATCATCCATGAGATGACATCGGAGCCCGATATTCTCTCCTCCAATCAGAAATTTTATGATCGCTACTTCCGCTGGGCAGCCCGCTGGCAGCCCCACATGAATTACCTGGAAAGGTATAACGGACTCAACCTCTATGCCAAACGTCGGTCCTCCCGGGCATCACGTCTCAACGCCAGGCGCTCGCTGACGTTTGTCGAAGAGACACCGGAACTCATGGATGAAACGGCCCGAGGTCCCTGGCTGGATTTTCTTGTCCGGCAGGGCTTGACCTACCTTTGGGCGCATGTGAAATATCTTTATCAGACCAAATTCACCATCGTCCGTATCGAAGAAGAAATAAATAATCGGATCAGTATTCAGTTTGTACGCAGCCGCCCTGGAAAGGAGAGAGACCAATAGACTTGAGGACTGTCATTTGTAACTCAAAAAAAAAATTGATAACATGAAAACGAGAACAGATCGTCGCAGACAAGATTTTAGGTTAACCGGCTATCGAAGCTTTTGAAGGTGAATTATGGAAACACAATTGAACCTGTGGATAATAGAGAACGGATATTCACTTCATAATTTTGCAAAAAACACGTCTGTCTCCGATATATGCTCCATTTTTATCCTGGAAGACCAGTCGGACTTCCAATCTTTTATCACCGACAATAACATCAACGTCTCCATCGTGGATATCGCCGAAAAATCCGCCGAGCGTCTCTCGTTGTTCGAGAGAATCAGGGCACTGGATCCACTGATGGACATCATCCTCGTGGGCGGTTCAATCCAGCCGGAATCCGTCATGGATTTCATCAAACAAGGAGCATCCGATTATGTGACCAAACCTGTCACTTCGGCATCTCTCGACAAAGTCCTGCGAGACATCATCAAGAAAAAGAACTTGAGGCGAGAGACTTTTCAACTGGAAAAGAGGCTGGAAAAAAAATATTCATTTCAGGGGATGATTGGAAAAAGTCCTTACATGTTTGAAATTTTCTCTCTGATAGAGAAGATATCCAAACACTTCTCCACGGTTCTTGTAACAGGAGAAACAGGAACGGGGAAAGAACTAGTCGCCAGGGCCATCTTCAACCTCAGCCAGGTCTCTAACAGAAATCTGATCACGTTTGACTGCACATCGACACCGGATAACCTTTTCGAGTCCGAGCTTTTCGGCTATGTCAGGGGTGCTTTCACTGGAGCCGACAGAGATAAAAACGGACTGTTCGAAGAAGCCCACGAAGGAATCATTTTCTTGGACGAAATTGGCGAGATTCCTGTCTCTGTCCAATCCAAACTTCTACGAGTTCTGGAAATGCATCAATTCAGGCCTTTAGGTTCAACCGAAACCCGGAAGGTGAAGGTGAAAATCATTGCCGCAACCAACCGCAATTTGAGAGACTGTTTAAAAAACGGGACTTTCCGGGACGATCTGCTTCACAGATTGAACAAAGTCGAAATCCATCTTCCCCGCCTGAATGAACGCCCGGAAGACATTCCCCTGCTCGTGCGTCATTTCCTTCAACGATACAGCAGAAAATTCACTAAAGAATTGAAGGGTGTTTCCCGACAGGTCCAAAAACTGTTCTTAAAATACAAGTGGCCGGGCAACGTCCGAGAACTCGAGAATATCCTGGAAAGGGCTTCCATTCTGGCCAAAAGAAATTTTATCGATGTCATAGATCTTCCGGACTACCTTCAGGAGATATCCGCTGAGGACAAAACACCCATGTTCTTACAGAAGGAACATTTCTCATTAGAAGAAATGGAGAAGAAATACATCATTCATCTGATAAATACAACAGGAAACAATGTTCAGAAAACAGCCAAAATCCTGAACATATCCAGGACAACACTTTACAGCAAGCTCAAGAAATACAACATTCCCCACTGATGTTCCCCGGCTCGGTGATAGAATAGAGACCTGAACATGTTCAGTTTATGAACACCCTTCTTCGATCCTCTTAACTCCTTTTTTTTAAGCAACTTACAGCCCCATTGCCAAAATGTGTTCAATTCATGAACACTTTATCGTGTTTTTTCTCATGACTCTTATTTTTCAACTTATTTATTATCTGATAGTTACACTACAGCCTTCGTTGGCACCTTTCTTGCCTTAAGCTAAATAGGAACGCTAGGTTTGGAGAAAGAAAGATGAAAATGGGGCAAGAACTGGATTCCTTAAAAGCCATTGTCTTGGGAGTTATTATAATGACCTTTCTCACTCATTCACCTGGGATGGGAAGGGCCATTTCTCTCAGCCTCCCGCTTCTGCCAAGTGCAGAAGTCACTTCGGAGTTTACTCTCATCGAGACGAGTTTGGAGGAGGTGAAGCCGCTGCTAGCCATGGACTTCACGAATCTGGGATTAGTCGATACGGATGCCAACGGACTGATTCAATATTCTCCCCCATCCCTCAATTTGAAAAATTCACAGTTATCTCTTGTGACTCCTCCAACATCGTCTCTTGTGCCAAAACGGAACAACAGTGCCTTCTTCATCACCGCAGTGTCTTCGACGGTTATTTTACAGGCGGCTGACTACCTGACGACTTTAAATGCCATCAAATACAGCTCCCTTCAAGAAGGCAATCCTCTACTGAAAAATGTAGTCGATGATCCTCTTCTCTTTGGAGCTGTCAAGCTCTGCGTAACAGGATTGCAGGTTATCCTCCTCAAGAAGCTCTATGACAGCAATAAAACAATCGCCTGGATAGTCGGCACGGCCTTAAACGTCGCAGTTTCCTTTGTTGTGGCCAACAACTTCAGCAAAATCCAAAAAGCGCAAAACCTGTAGAGCGGAGTCTATTTTTCAAAAGCCCTCAATCTTCTGAGAGCACCTCGCTCATTTTCTCCAATGCATAAGAAAGAACATCGGTTTCGACTGCACAGCTCAACCGGAAATGCCGATCGTCCTCGAAAAAACTTCCTGGGACGACAGCGATATCAAAATCATTCAGAAGCCTTCCGGCAAACACGTCTCCATTGGTACCGGTCAGAATCCTCGGGAAACAGACGGCTCCGCCTTCCGGTTCCACCCAATCCAAGCGCTGTTCTTTTTGTATAAAATCCTTGATTTTTCCCAGGTGATGACGGATGTGCTCCTGATGCTTTCTCCTGATTGAATCAAGCCGACCGAAGGCCCGCGCCGAGATCCATTCACCGATAAAAACGCCCTCGACAATGTTGTAATCATGGATCGTTTTCAACCTCTTCACCAGATGGGAAGGGGCAAGGATCCAGCCGCACCGGAGCCCGCCCAGACCGAAGACCTTGGTTAAGCTCGAAATGGCAATCACATTGTCTCCAAGATGAAATGAGGTCGATGTTTCTTCTTCAAGGAATTCCAGATAGATTTCATCAACAACCAGATGAATCCCCTTTTCGCTAGCCATCTCGGCCATTGTCTTCAGAGTCTCCGGTGAAAGAGAAACCCCGCTGGGATTGTGGAGGTTGCTCAAAAGGACAAACTTAGTCCCTTTTGAAAGGGCTCTTTCGAATTCTTCCAAAGCACACGAATAACGGGTGCTGAACCGCCTCTCCCATCTCCCGATCTGCGCTCCAAATGCCTTAGGAACGGCAATGAGAGGCTCATAGGCAGGCTTTTCAATCAGAACTCTGTCTCCTGCCCCTCCAAGAAGAGCGCAGCAGACCAGAAAAAGGGCATGGGATGTCCCTAAAGCAGGCATCACATTTTCTTCACTGACTCCGTACCTTTGAGCGATGGCCTGGATCAGAAGCGGAAGGCCATAGAAGTTTTCCCCGCCTATCTCCAGGTCTTTTGGATCGATACCCAGCTCTTTCAATTGAACATCGGCCATGCCGCTCCGGCAGAGATCGTATTTCACGTGTTTTTTTGCTTTGACCCATTCCATATATTTTATCGGCTCAAAATTCACGGCGTTAACCTCGTTTTTTTGGATTTCATCCTCTCACCTGCCAAAAGACATTTCTAAAAAATACACGAAACTCCGTAAATGTCAACCGCTCTTTGGCTCTATGACAAAAAGTGTGATAAATGACCAACAAATCAAGGGACCCTTTGGTTTGCAGGAAGTGAATCAGGGCGATGGAGGAAGCCGCGACAGGACCCGCGAAATAGTCCATAT
>CBFDBS010000145.1:0-7007 GCA_965603105.1 uncultured bacterium | reverse complement strand
ATATCGTCCTCATTGAGTTCTCCCAATTGAAGCTGTTCGCTTTTCCAGTTGTGGTCCGTAGTGATTTGTTCGATCTGTTTTTGTTTGATCAAATAAGCCCGGCTGTCCCCCACATTGCATACGGCAGCCTGGTTTTGGGACAACAGAGCGGCGACAAGTGTCGACCCCATGCCTGTCAATTCATTCGATTGAGAAGCTTGAGAAAAGACCTTTGAATTTGCCTCTTGTATTGAGTCTTCGAGGATTTCGATGAAACTAGAGTCGAGGACCGTCCGTTCTTTTAACCGGGCGATCAATCTTTTTTTTATCGATTCAATGGCTAAAGCGCTGGCAATTTCACCGGCTCTGTGGCCCCCCATTCCGTCTGCCACTGCGATGAGATAATTTGGTTCAGAAAAATCCTTGAACGAATAACACAAATAGCTGTCCTCGTTGTTCGTTCTCTTTTTGCCGATATCCGAATGGCCGAAAATCAAAACTGACATTTAACTGCTCTGCTTTCCTTTTTCCGTTTAAAGATCTTTCACTATAATAGAAATGTTTTCAGTTAGCAACCTCGGTTTTCGAGTTCTGCTTATGAGGAGCGGAGGTTCTGGGTGCTCCTCAAAAAAATCTATAATTCTGAATTCGATTTGTCAAATGCCTGATTTTTCTGTATTTTTTCGATTAGAATGCAGATAATATTACCAATAGAAGGGCATAGGAATCATTTGCGAGTTCAATCGCCTGGCCATAAAATGACCGATAGACGAGGTTCAAGATGACGGGATTGAAAAGACGGGAATTCCTCCATGCTCTAGGTACCGGTTTTGTCTCTCTTTCACTTCCGGGATTGGCCGGTTTATCTTCAAGCTGTCGGAGATCTGCGTTTTCGGGGAGGCCAAACATTGTTCTGATTCTCATCGATGACATGGGCTGGACTGATGTTGCCTGCTTTGGCAGCCAATATTATGAGACGCCCAACATCGACCGCCTGGCCGCCGGAGGGATGCGCTTCACGGACAGTTATGCCGCATGCGCGGTCTGTTCGCCGACGAGGGCGTCCATCATGACCGGACGCTACCCCGTGCGCACGGGGATTACCGACTGGATCCGGGGACGTTTTCAGGGAGGGAGTGTTCCTCTGGACGGGAAAAATCCTTCCGGATTTGAGGGTGATGAGAGCCGGAGGCTTCTCTGCCCGCAGAATGCCCGCTGGCTCGAGCTGGATGAGATCACCGTCGCCGAAATCCTCGAACCGGAGGAATATGTTTCCTGTCATATCGGCAAATGGCATTTGGGATTTACAGAGTGGTATCCCGAAAATCAGGGATTCGATTTCAACATCGGAGGCTGTGACTACGGCCAGCCACCCAGTTATTTTGATCCTTATTTCAGGAGCGGGCATGGCCCCATTCCCACGCTCAAGCCTAGGAAAGTCGGGGAATACCTCACCGACCGGGAAGCCGATGAAGCTGTCGGTTTTATCCGCCGGCACAAGGACCAACCGTTCTTCCTCTATTTGGCCCATTATGCCGTACACACTCCTCTGGAAGGGAAAAACGATCTGGTGCGAAAATACGCGGCCAAGCCCGGAACGAATCAGGATAATGCCACCTATGCGGCCATGGTGGAGAGTGTGGATCTGGCCGTCGGCAGGATTCTGGATGTGCTCGACGAACTGGATATCGCCGATAACACTCTGATCTTCTTCACTTCTGACAATGGAGGCTATTTGCAGGCCACCCACAATGCTCCCCTGCGATCAGGGAAGGGGTACCCCTATGAAGGAGGGATCCGAGTGCCTTTGATTGTCCGCTGGCCGAATAAGGTCCCGGCGGGAACGGAATGTAGAGAGCCTGTGACCAGTACTGATTACTTCCCCACTATCTGTGAGGCCGCCTCCGTTCCTCTTCCCCAGGATCGTCCCCTTGACGGAGTCAGTCTTTTGCCCCTTATAACAGGAAAGAGCTCCCTGGACAGGGAGGATATTTTCTGGCATTTTCCCCATTACCGGGGGGACATCGTCCCCTACAGCATCATCCGCAGCGGGGACTGGAAGCTCATCCGGAGGTATGAAGGGAAAACTTATGAACTATTCAACTTGAAAGAGGACCTGTCGGAGGAATTGGATCTTTCGGAAAAACTGCCGGAAAGGGTGGCCGAGTTGAATTTTAAACTCGATGAATGGCTGCTTGGAACAGCGGCCAAAATGCCCAAGCCCAATCCCGGCTTCAATCTTCAATCCGGGAAAAAATAGATCTGGACGTGGCGCTGGAAAAAATGTTTGAACAGAGGAAAAACCTGGAATCGATCCTGATCAAGCCGGCGGGGCCGGACTGCAATATGGCCTGCTCCTACTGTTTTTATCTGGACAAGAGCAGGCTCTATCCCGGAGTAGAGAAGCACCGTATGAAGGCCGACATCCTGGAGGAGGTGATCAGGCAGTTTCTGGCTCAACCGGTCCGGGAACTGTCCATCAGCTGGCAGGGAGGGGAGCCGACTTTGATGGGCCTTCCTTTTTTCCAAAAGGCCGTTGACTTGCAGCAGAAATACGGGCATGGTCAGGTTGTGGGGAATGGGCTGCAGACAAACGGACTTCTCATCGACAAAAACTGGGCCGAATTTCTGTGCACATACAAATTTCTGGTCGGGCTGTCTCTGGATGGTCCCGAACATATCCACGATCACTACCGTTTTCTTCGCAGTGGCAAGGGTTCTTGGTCCAGCACTGTCGACAGCGCCAGACTTTTGCTCGACAGCGAGGTAGCCGTCAATGCTCTTTCGGTCGTCAATGATTATTCCGTCCGCTTTCCCGATGAGATCTATCTTTTCCACAAGGAATTGGGCTTGGAGTATATGCAGTTCATCCCTTGCCTGGAGACCGATCCTGAGGATTCTTCCAAGGCGGCTCCCTTTTCAGTCGCGGCCGGGGCCTATGGTGCTTTCTTATGCCGGCTCTTCGATCTCTGGCTGGAGGATTTTTGCGATGGCCGGCCGACCACTTCCATCCGGTTCTTTGACTCTCTCTTTTTTTTGTACGTCGGCTTGCCTCCTCCTGAATGCACCCTGTTGAAAGCATGTGGGAATTATGTCGTCGTCGAACACAACGGGGATGTTTACTCGTGCGATTTTTTTGTAGAAGACCGATGGCGGCTGGGAAACGTTATGGGTGGCAAGCTGGTCAACATGCTCAATTCCAAAAGACAGGGGGAGTTCGGCGGGATGAAGGAATCCCTTCCCCAGGCCTGTTCAAACTGTGAGTGGCTGACATACTGCCGGGGGGGATGTTCGAAGGACCGGCTCCGTGATCCCCGTGACCGGTGCCTCAATCATTTTTGTGAGGCTTACCGGCAGTTTTTTGTTTACTCGGATACACGGCTGAAAGAACTGGCCGAAAGCTGGAAGAAAGAACAGCAGGCAAAACGGAGGTTCCAGAGCCGGCAAGTGGAAGAGGATAAAGCCCATAGAGCAGCGAAGATCGGCAGAAATGACCCCTGTCCATGTGGAAGCGGCCTGAAACATAAAAAATGCTGCGGGAGCGTGTGATCGTGGCCTGTCATGAAAGGTTTTCTTTCAAATCCAAAGCGGAGCTTCTCGAAGTCTCTGAAAAAATTGGTTTCGATCTTCCCTTTTCTGACGATTTGACCTTTCTTTTTGAAAGCCAATCCATCTCATCGACTGCCGTTTCCAATCGTTTGGCTGTTCAGCCTATGGAGGGATATGATTCAAGAAATGACGGCGCTCCGAATGAGAGTGTATTCCGCCGCTACGAGCGGTATGCCCGGGGCGGCAGCGGTTTGATCTGGTTTGAAGCGGCCGGTGTTGTGCCCGAGGGAAGATCCAATCCTCATCAGATGATGCTGACCGAAAGAAACCGGGGCCGGTTCAGGCAGCTTGTCGACAGAACCAGAAAGGCAGCCAAGAAATCAAGGGGAGGCGCTCATGAGATCTTTTTTGTGCTGCAATTGACCCATTCCGGGCGTTTCAGCCGTCCGGACGGAATTTCACGGCCCCAATGTGCGGCTTTTTTGCCGGGGCTGGATAAGGATAAATCTCAAGTCACCATTGTCAGTGATAGTTATCTTGACTCTCTACAGGAGCGGTTTGTCGAGTCGGCCCGGCTCGCCTTTTCTGCGGGATTCGATGCCGTCGACATCAAAGCCTGTCACGGTTATCTCGTCAATGATCTTCTGGCTTCTTTCACGCGTGTGAACAGCCGGTACGGAGGAGAGTTCGACAACAGGTCCCGCTTTCTGGTGGAGACCCTCCAAAAGATACGGGCCGAGATACCGGAACTGAAACTGGCCGTGCGCCTGAGCGTCTACGACGGAATTCCCTTCCCTCACGGCTTCGGAGTTTCGAAGAAGGAAGGCTCAGCTCCGGATCTCGAGGAGCCACTGACACTCATCAAGCGTTTGGTCGACAGCGGCTGTTCGCTCCTGAATATCACCCTGGGCAATCCCCATCACAAAGCCCATCTGGGACGCCCTTATGACCGGCCCGTAAATTCCTCTGCTCTTGCGGATGAGCACCCGCTGGAGGGTATCAGGCGGCTCATAAAGCTCACAGGACAAATCCAGAAACAGTTTCCTGATACGCCTTGCGTGGGGACCGGATATTCCTGGCTGAGGCAGTTTTTCCCCCATGTCGGCGCCGCTGTGCTGGAGAGGGGAGAGGCATCGTTTATCGGCTTGGGAAGGAGTTCTTTTGCCTATCCGGGAGCGCCCCTGGATCTGATGGATTCAGGCCGGATCGCTCCCCATCGAGTCTGTGTGGCCTGTTCCTGCTGCAGTGAGCTGGCACGGGCCGGGATGCCCAGCGGATGTGTTGTCCGCGACAAGGCTGTCTATGCCGGAGAATATCTGGAACTCAGAAGAAAGAGGAGATTGAGATGAAGACGACCGAGATCGTTGTCTTGGGTGTACCGGTGCCCTGCCATTCTCTCAACACACTCATCATCGGCAGTGGAACGGCTTCCTTGAACGCAGCCGTCCAGCTCTACCGTTTTGGGCAGAGAGATATCGCTATCGCCACCGAAGGCTGGGGGGCGGGGACATCCAATAATGCCGGTTCGGACAAACAGACCTATTATAAACTGTCTCTGGCCGGAGACTGCCCGGATTCACCTTTGAAAATGGCTGAAGATCTTTTTTCGGGGGGGTGTATGCACGGAGATATCGCCCTCTGTGAGGCCCAAAATTCGGCCCGGGCTTTTTTTCATCTTGCCGAACTGGGGGTACCCTTCCCATATGAACGCTACGGCGGATATATCGGCTATAAAACAGACCATGATCCCCTCGGCAGGGGGACATCGGCCGGCCCGCTCACCTCCCGCCTCATGTTTGAAGCCTTGGCCGGCGATGTGGAAAAGAAAGAGATCACAGTCTTTGATGGGCATGAAGTCATCGCCCTGCTCACCCAAGTCAAAGGGGAAGAAACACATCTGGTGGGGGCTGTTGCTCTGGATAAGACAAAACTGGATTCCGAGAGACGCGGCCTGGTCATCTTTAATGCCGTCAATACCGTCTTGGGAACCGGAGGGCCGGCGGGAATTTACAGCGCCTCTGTCTATCCTGAATGCCAGATCGGGTCCCATGGCCTGGCTCTGGCCGTTGGAGCCGTTGCCAATAACCTGACTGAGTCACAGTACGGTCTAGCCTCGGTTAAATACCGCTGGAATCTCTCCGGAACTTACCAGCAGGTCATCCCCCGCTATTTTTCGACCAACCAAAACGGCGGGGAAAAAAGGGAATTCTTGAATGACTTTTTCCCTGATATGGGTCAACTGGCGACGGCGGTCTTCCTTAAAGGCTACCAGTGGCCTTTTGATCCGAGAAAAGTCAGAAACTATGGTTCATCACTGATCGATCTTCTCGTTTATCGGGAAACAGTGGTCAAAGGACGGAGGGTTTTCCTGGACTACACCAGCAATCCTTCCGGAGGGGAGAACCAGTCCGGTTTTTCCTTCGATCTTCTCGGCGAAGAGGCGTATGACTACCTGGATAGATCAAATGCTCTGTTCGGAGAACCCATCGATCGTTTGAAGAGAATGAACCAGCCCGCCGTTGACCTTTACCGTGAAAACGGCATCGACCTCGAGAAAGAGTTTCTGGAAATCGCTGTCTGCGCCCAGCACAATAACGGAGGGTTCAAGGGGAACATCTGGTGGGAGTCCAACATCAGGCACCTCTTTCCTGTGGGGGAGGTGAACGGCTCCCATGGGATTTACAGGCCCGGCGGCTCAGCCCTCAATTCGGGACAAGTGGGAAGTCTGCGCGCAGCCCTTTTTATCTCCAAGAGGTACGGCGGTTCTCCTCCTGAAGACCTTGAATTCGGAAGGACCGTTATCCGTCAGATCGAAGAAAGGCTAAATTTTGCCAGGAAGTTAGCCGGATCCGTCTCCGCCGATAACTCTTTTCTTCTCTCGGCTAGAAAAGAAATCCAGAATCGGATGTCCGCTGTCGGAGCCCATATCCGCCATCCGGAGAAAATCAGCGAAGCCCGGAAAAAGGCATGGGATCTGCTGGATCGAATACGGAAAAAACTGAGCATCCCTTCCGCAATGGCCCTTCCCGAGGCCTTCAAAATTTTCGATCTCTGTCTGACCCAGGCAGTCTACCTGGAGGCGATCTATGAATACCTGGATCAAGGCGGAAAAAGCCGGGGTTCCTATCTCGTTCTGGATAAGAACGGTGTTGAGCCCTGTAAAGAATTGGGGGACGAATGGAAGTTCAGTTCAAATGAAGAGGCCGCTTTTGTCGAGCGAAAGATTTTAGAAATCCGATTGGCGAATGGTGCCGATGTGGTCAAAGAATGGGTGGATATTCGCCCTATTCCTAAAGAAGACGTCTGGTTCGAAAACGTTTGGAATTCCTTCCTCAATGACGAAATTGTCTAAGAATTTTTTTCCATATTTTGTATGGGCAAAGATATACAAAATGGTGGAATCTGAAGGGAGCGAGGCCATTTCAGTATATTGCCCATACAAAATGGAAAAGAACCATCTTATTCATCATTCAGGCTGG
>CBFDBS010000144.1:0-7069 GCA_965603105.1 uncultured bacterium | reverse complement strand
ATTTGTTTTATAAACCACTTCGTATCGAATTCGGATAGATAAGGTCGAACTCATGGAAGCCGGAAACCTTCTCTTTCAATTTTTTATCATCTTCACCTCGGCCAAGATATTGGGCGAACTCTGTGTCCGTTTGCGGATGCCGTCCATTATCGGCGAGCTGATGGCTGGAGTGCTGCTGGGGAACTATGTTCTGAATGTCATCAACACCTCGGATCATGTTCTGATGTCCTTTGCCGAAATCGGCGTCATTTTTCTGATGTTTCATGTGGGACTGGAAATTCGCGTCAAGGACCTCTTCGCCGTTGGCCGGACCGCTGTTTTGGTCGGGGTTTTAGGGATTATCATTCCTCTGGTGATGGGTGCAGGCGCCATGCTGCTGCTCGGCTATGAGATCGTCGAAAGCCTGTTTATCGCCACGGCCATCCTGGCGACCAGTGTGGGGATTTCCGTCAAGGTGCTTCAGGATATGGGGCTGATCAAGCACAAGGTGGCCTATATCGTCCTGGGGGCGGCCGTGCTGGATGACATCCTGGCCCTTATCGCTTTGGCCCTGGTCAAGGGATTGGCTAGAGGGGAATTCAACTCGGCGGAATTTATTCTTCTGATCGCTGAATCTCTGGCATTCGTCGGATTTCTGACCATCTGGGGACACCGGGTGGCCAGACGGTCGCGGAAATGGGTGGAAAAACTGAATATACCGGAGGCCCCTTTCTTCCTGTCCGTCATTCTCTGTCTGGGATTGGCTGAACTGGCCGATATCATCGGTCTGGCGGCTATTATCGGCTCCTTTATGGCCGGTGTCGTCATCGACGAGATGGCCGGAGTTTATGATCTGGAGAATAAAGTCAAATACGTCAATGAATTCCTGCTGCCTTTCTTCTTTGTCATGATGGGAGCCCATCTCGATCCGCTGGCTTTTTTGAATCCCCGCATGCTATTTTTGATTCTCGTCATTTCGGCTGTGGCTATCATCAGCAAGGTGCTTGGTTCCGTCCTTGCCACCCTAAAAGAAGACTGGAATACCCGGTTTCAGATCGGAGTGTGCATGGTCCCCAGGGGAGAGGTGGGGATTATTGTCGGGCTCATCGGTCTCTCTCTCCATACGATCACCAATGACATGTACACGGTTGTCCTGGGAATGTCTCTCCTGACAACCGTAGTCACACCGCCTCTCATCATTCTGGCCTTCAGAAAGAAGAAAAAAATTCGACAGAAAGTTTCAGACATAAAGGAGGGTTAACAATGAAAAACAGATTTGTATGGGTTTCGGTCTTTTTTCTGGCGGTTTTTATGCTTGTCTTTTTTCTCCCGGCTGAGGCCCAGGCTCAGAAACAGGCAGGTCGTTTCGATGAGAGCCTGTTCAAGGCCATGAACTGGCGGAGCATCGGGCCCTTTCGTGGGGGCCGGGTGACGGCCGTGGCAGGAATTCCCGCCCAGATACATACCTATTATTTTGGAGCCACCGGAGGGGGAGTCTGGAAGTCTGAAGACGGCGGTCTGAACTGGAACAGTGTTTCCGACGGTTTTTTCGAGACCGGTTCCGTCGGAGCCATCGCCGTTTCCGAGTGGGATCCCAATGTCGTCTATGTGGGCATGGGGGAGGCACCTATCCGGGGAAATGTGTCCCATGGAGACGGCGTCTATAAATCCACGGATGCGGGCAAGACCTGGACTCATGTTGGATTAACGGAAACCCACCAGATTTCCAGGATCAGGATCCATCCCAGAAATCCAGACCTGGCCTATGCGGCTGCGCTGGGACACATCTATGGCCCCAATGAGGAAAGGGGCGTTTTTAGAACCAAAGACGGGGGGAAGACCTGGGAGAAAATACTCTACAGGGATGACAAGACGGGCGCCATCGACCTGATCTTCGACTCTCTTAATCCCAGAATCATCTATGCGGCTTTATGGGAAGCCGGCCGGACTCCTTACGGCTTGACCAGCGGTGGTCCTGGAAGCGGACTGTTCAAATCGACCGATGGAGGGGACACCTGGAAAGAAATAACCCGAAACAGAGGCCTTCCCCGGGGGATCATCGGAAAGATAGGTGTAACGGCCTCTACAGCCCAACCCGAACGTGTGTGGGCCATCGTCGAAGCGCTGGACGGCGGCGTTTTCAGGTCAGAGGATGCCGGAGAGACCTGGATGAAGGTCAACGAAGACCGCAGTCTCCGCCAGAGGGCCTGGTATTACAGCCGGATCTATGCCGATCCCCAGTCGCCGGATACCGTTTACGTGCTCAATACAGGATTTTACAAATCAGTGGACGGAGGGCGGACCTACAGCAGCATCCGCGTTCCTCACGGGGATAACCATGATCTGTGGATCGATCCTGGAAATTCGATGCGGATGATAAACAGCAACGACGGTGGGGCCAATGTCTCCTACAACGGAGGAGTCTCCTGGACGGGCCAGGATAACCAGCCCACCGCCCAATTTTATCATGTGATTGCCGATAATCAATTCCCTTACTGGGTCTATGGGGCTCAGCAGGACAACAGCACGGTCAGGATCGCCAGCCGGTCTTCAAGCGGGGGAATCGACGCCACTAACTGGTATCCCGTCGGAGGAGGGGAGAGCGGACATGTTGCACCCCGCCATGACAATCCCGATATCGTCTATGCCGGAAGCTACGGTGGCCTTATTACACGATGGGACTACCAAACCCGCCAGCAGCGGATCATCACCGCCTGGCCGGACAACCCCATGGGCTGGGGCGCGGGGGATATTAAATACCGCTTCCAGTGGACAGCCCCCATCGTCGTCTCCCGATTCGATTCCAATGTGCTCTACCACTGCGCCCAGGTGATTTTTAAAACCACCAATGAGGGGCAGAGCTGGGAGGTGATCAGTCCGGATCTGACGACTAACGACAAGACAAGACAGCAGAAGTCAGGCGGCCCAATCACCAAAGACGACACTTCTGTCGAGTACTACTGCACAGTCTTCGCCCTGACCGAGTCTTTCCATGACCCCAACAGTCTCTGGGCGGGATCGGACGATGGGCTGGTTCATATTACCAGAGACGGCGGTAAAAACTGGCAGAACATCACCCCCAAACAGATGGAAAAGTGGGGCCTGATCAGCATGATCGAGGCCTCGACCTTCGACGCCGGCACGGCCTATCTGGCTGTAGACCGCCACGAGCTGGATGATTACCGTCCTTATATCTATAAAACGGACAATTTCGGGCAGTCCTGGAAACAGATCACCAGCGGACTTCCCGAAAATACATTTGTCCGGGTTGTTCGCGAGGATCCCAAAAGAAAAGGTCTTCTTTACGCGGGCACCGAGACGGGAGTGTTCGTTTCCCTCGACGACGGCGCTAACTGGCAGCCTCTCCAACTCAACCTGCCTGTGGTTCCTATCCATGACATGGTGGTCAAAGAGGACGATCTCGTTGCCGCCACCCACGGCCGCTCCTTTTGGATTCTGGACGACTTGACCCCTCTGCACCAGATTACGGACGAGGTGGCCGGGTCGGACTTTTTTCTTTTCAAACCCAGGGATGCCTACCGGATGGGAGGCGGATTTGGACGGGGCGGATCCAATGTGGGACAGAATCCTCCCAGTGGTTCGGTGATTCATTTCTATCTGAAAGAAGAGCCGCAAGAGGCGATATCACTTGAAATTTTGGACGCCAAGGGTAACCTGATCCGGAGCTTTTCAGCCCGGGCTTCGGGCACCCAGCCCGCAGGTCAGATGGGCATGAGGTTCGGCGGATCCGGCGGCCGGGTGACGGCAGAACCGGGAATGAACCGGTTTATCTGGAACATGCGCTATCCCGATGCCGAGAGTGTTCCCGGCGCCATTATGTGGGGAGGCAGGCTCAACGGTCCGACAGCAGTCCCCGGAGTGTATCAGGTGAGTCTATCCATCGGAGACAAGACTCAAACTCAGACCTGGGAGTGGAAAAAAGATCCCCGGCTAGAAACGACCCAAAAAGATTTCGAGGAGCAGTTCGACTTTCTGAGTAAAATCCGGGACAAGATCACCGAGGTCAACCGCTCGATCAATAAGCTGCGCGATGTCAGAAATCAGATCGATGCCCTGTCCCGCAAGGTCCAAGATCAAGAGCAGGGAAAAGAAATCGTCAAGCTGGGGACGGCTCTCAAACAGAAGCTCAAAGAAGTGGAGGATATCCTTATCCAATCCAAGTCCCAAAGCGGGCAGGATCCCCTCAATTATCCCATCCTTCTGGACAACAAGATCGCCGCCCTGGCCGGAATCGTATCCAGTGCCGATGCCCGTCCCACAGACCAGTCCTACATACTGTTCGATGAGCTTTCGGCGTTGGCCGACGAGCAAATCAAAAAACTGGAAGGCATCCTCGAGGCGGATCTTCCTGTCATGAATGAAAAAGTGAAAGAGGCCGGCATTCCAGCCATTTTGATCACCGAAAAAAAATAGAGCCCGGGGCTGACCAACCGGGCAGAGGGACGTGGACATGCACTTTAAAATCGATGATTCGATAATTCAAAAGCTGATAGCCATTGTCGGAAAGGAGAACTGCTTTCTGGATGCGGAAAAAATGGAGGACTACAGCCACGACGAGTTCTCTCTCCGCGAAATCTCCCATGCTCCGAATGCAGTCGTGCTCCCCCAAACTGTGGCCGAAGTTTCAAGCCTTCTGGAGCTGGCCAACACAGAAAAAATCCCGGTCACTCCCCGGGGAGGAGGCACAGGACTCTGCGGCGGCTGTGTCCCCGTTGAAGGAGGGATCGTCCTTTCGCTCGAACGGATGAACAGGATCGTCGAAATCGATACGGCAAACCAGATGGCCGTTGTCGAAGCGGGTGTCAGGCTGATGGATTTTTATGAAGCCGTCGAAGAGGCCGGACTCTTTTTCCCTTCTCATCCGGGTGAAGAGAGCGCTATGATCGGAGGAGTCCTGGCCAACAACGCCGGAGGAGCCCGGGCGGTCAAACACGGTGTTTTCAGGAATTATGTCCGGGGAATGGAGGTTGTGCTCCCCTCGGGTAAGATCATCCGTCCCGGGGGAAAGATCATGAAAAACAGCACGGGCTACAGCCTGCTGAATCTGTTTATCGGATCGGAAGGGACGCTCGGTGTCATCACCCGGGCGACCATCCAGCTCATGCCAGCTCCTCAGGTGACCCGGACGCTGATTATCCCTTACGACAACCTGGACAAAGCCATCGGCACGGTCCCCGTCCTTATCAAAGAGAAAATCCTGCCTCTGGCTATCGAGTTCGTTCCCCGGGAAGTGATCGAAATCACCGAGGAATTTCTGAAGAAAAAATGGCCCAGCACCCTGGGAAACACCTACCTTTTGATAATTCTCGATGCCACAGGAGCCGACGAGATCGACCGGCTCTCCCAGCAGGTCGCCGACCTCTGCCTCGGCTACGGAGCCCTGGATGTCTTTGTGGCCGACAGCGAATTGAAACAACAGCAGGTCCTGGAGATTCGGAGCAAGATCTATGAGGCCATCAAGGCCCAGACCCTTGAAATACTGGATATCGTCGTTCCCCGGGCGGAAATCGCCCAGCATGTCCAAAAAGTCCAGGAGGTCTCGAAAAAATACGGCATCTGGCTGCCGACCTTCGGCCACGCCGCCGACGGGAACGTCCACACCCATGTCATGAAAGCCAGGTTCGAGGATGGAGCGATGATCCCTGTCTCCGAGGAAGAAGCCAAACGGAAGCTGGAGCTTATCCGCAAAGACCTCTATACCGACTGCCGGGAAAGGGGAGGGATGATCTCGGGGGAACACGGGATAGGAATCGTTAAAAAACCCTACCTCCCGCTCGTTCTCGATGCCGAGGAAATCTCCCTTATGAGGGGAATCAAGGACCATTTCGATCCGAATCACATCCTCAATCCCGGCAAGATTTTCGATTGATGAAGAACATGAAAGTCCTGGTTATCGGCGGCACGCGTTTTTTCGGCTACTCCATAGCACGGAGGCTTGTCGACAAGGGCCATTCCGTCACCCTCTTCAACCGGGGCCAGACGCCGGATGAATTTGGGGAGAGCGTCGAGCGCATTCATGGGGACCGAAATGAGCATTTGAGTTTTATCGATCTGTTGAAAGAGAGAAGCTTCGATGCCGTTATCGACATGATCTCTTTCCGGGCAGAAGATACTCAGACCGCAGTCAAAGCCTTTACCGGAAAGACGGATCATTTTATCCACATCAGCACCGGAGCGGTGTACCTGGTGACCCAGGACTATCCCACTCCGTTAAAAGAAGAGGATTTTGACCGACCCCTCTATACAAAACCAGATAACAGAGACGAGTGGTGGATTTACGGCTTCCACAAACGGGAGTGTGAGCAGGTCCTTCAAAAGGCCTTTCAAGAATCCGGCTTTCCTTCAACTGTCTTTCGTCTGCCCATCGTCATCGGAGAAAGAGACTATACTCTTAGAGCCTATTCCTATTTTATCCGCTTAACGGACGGCAAACCTATGATTGTGCCTGATGGGGGATTGAACGTTTTCACTCTGGTCTACCAGGACGATATTGCCCGGACAGTGGTCGACAATCTTCTGAATTCCGTCTCCTACGGTCAGGCTTACAATTTAGCCCAGGATAATATTATGACGACCAAGTCATTTATAGACATGGCTGCCGGGATCCTGGGGAAAAAAACCGAGCTTGTGGATATCCCTTCCGGACTGCTGAACCGGACGCGCCTGAAGACAACTTTTTCACCCTTTTTCAGCCGGAGAGCGTTTGTTTTGGATGTCGCAAAGGCAAAGAGAGATTTACAGTATCGGGCGACTCCTCCAAAAGAGTGGATGACAAAAACCATCCGTTGGTTCGATGAGAAATATTCCGGATCCCCCCCTGGAAATTATGCGCTGCGTGACCGGGAGGTTTCTCTGGCGGAAAAATACAAAGCGGCCATGAAAGCACTCCTGAAAGAATTGTAGACGGAGCAAGGGATTTTGTTGGTTGGTGATTAATCCGCGATATACCCGGCTCTATGCCTTATCCTGTATTTCTGGTCCTTGACTTTGATCATAATTTCCTTGAATTTTCCATCCGCAATATAGTTCTTCGGGGAATAATAAAGGAGGTAGTAGTTTTCTGACGCTT
>CBFDBS010000143.1:0-7078 GCA_965603105.1 uncultured bacterium | reverse complement strand
TTAGCCCGCGCCCAGAGCGGCAAAAACAGAGTCTCTTCGACTGCGCTGAGGTCGGCTTCAACATGTTTATCTTTCATAATCTTTTTTCCGGGGCAAAGATGGTGAGCTCCGGCTTCGAATCTTGAACGATTTTCATTATTCTTCTATCACAAAAGGGTGAAATATGAAAATACAATCACTGCGTTGAAAAGAAGAACAAGAAGGTGAGCTATAGTTTGAGTTTCCTCCTTCTCCTGTCTTATTTTTTCTCCAGCGCTTTCAGGGAATCCTTGGCGTTTTTGTGGTCGGGGTTGAGTTCCAAGGCCTTCTGGTAAGCCTGGACAGCAGCATCCTTGTTCCCTGTCTTTTCGTAAATATTCCCCAATCTCCAGAGAGCGTCAGCCCAGGTCGGACTCCCGGGAGCCGGGGACGTCTGTAGATAGGCCTTGAGATGCTCTATGCCCTCTTCCGCATCCATTCCCGATAAAGCCGAGAGCCTGCCGAGTTGATAGCGGAAACGCATAACATCTCCTCCTGAGGATAATCCCGCCTGGAAACTTGCCTTGGCCTCTTCGAATTTGCTCATCTCCGCTTGAATCCCTCCTAATGCAAGAAGGGCGTCGGCGTTTCCGGGTTGGATTTCGAGGAAAGCCGTCCATATGCTTTCGGCGCCTTCGAGATCCTTGCGGCTCCGGTAGAAATTGGCCAGAGAGGCGCCCGCATTCGGATCTTTCGGATCAAGGCTCTGGTATGCCTTAAGCTCTTTCTCTGCCAGATCCCACTCCTCTTCTCTTTGATAGACTGCGGCCCGGACTCGATATCCGCTTTTCTCATCGAGTTTGGCGATTTCCTCCGCCTGGACTTTTGCCTTTTCGACGCCACCGCCGGCAATGGCAGGCGCCCCCAGGAGATAATTGAAAAGAAGCATTCTTGCCCTCAGGTGACCGGGATCATACTCCACTGTTTTTTCCAAGGCCGATTTGTACTTTTTCGCTGGAGACAAGCGGCCCATTCCGGAGCTTTGCTGAAGCTTCAAGTCATAAGCCATGGCCAGCTGGAAATGCGCCTCGGCATTGGTAGGTGCCAGGGCGACGGCTTTTTCTCCCAAGGCTACGGCATCATCGGCACGCTCGTTCTGGATTTCCTCCCGGCATTGCCTGACAAGATTTTCTAGCTCGGTTTGGGAGGAAAAGGAATCCTGCGCCTTCCGGATAAAGCCAAAGGTGAATGACGTATAAAAACAGACGAATACAACCAAGAATAAAACCAGCCCTTTTTTTGACATCTTGGAACCTCCTTTTTACCATCGGCTTTCCGGCCTCTCATTCTTTATGGATTTATTATCTTATTATGACTTTAAGAAATACAGCCTGCTAAACATATTTTGTTTAAAATATGCCTATGACATTCATGTTTGAACATTATATTAAACCATATTGGCCTTTTTTTTCCTCCGGGCAAATGGATCTGTGTGTTACAGCTTGTTCACGGTGAATGGCCACAGCTTAACAGGCTTCGCCGCACATATCCATTTGTGAATAATTCGCGGTAGGTGAGTCAGAGACAGAAAACCGGAAGGCCCGAAAGTCCAAAAAGCCCTTGGATTGCCTTTGGATTGAGGAAGAGAAAAAGATGAGAAATGGAGAAAGATGCCGAACAGAAAAGGCGGGAATTGGGATTGAAAAAATTTCAAAGAGAAGATATCATAACGTCTGAATCCAGCGAGCGGGCATAACTCAGTGGTAGAGTACGAGCTTCCCAAGCTCGGGGTCGCGGGTTCAAATCCCGTTGCCCGCTCTCTCTTTTTTTTGGGGTCATTTTATGGGGTCAGGCTTTGAAAACTTGGATAACTTTGCGATGCTAATCTTTCTTTCCAGAGACAAATTTTCAGAATCCTAGATTTTCATTTCAACTTTGAGATTTGTGAGATTATTTTAGATCTAGTATATTATCCTCTCATGAAAGAATGGAGATTAATCGTCGATAGGCAGCCGCTTCCGGGTTCATGGAATATGGCTGTGGATGACTTTCTTTTCCGGTCCCTGGGAGACAAACCCCAAACATTTCTCCGCTTTTACGCTTGGGAAAGACCGACGGCTTCTCTTGGATATTCACAGAAAGCCGAGAATGTTCTCGACGTGGATTACTGTCGCAATAATGGTATTGATATTGTCAGGAGGATGACCGGAGGAAAAATGGTCCTTCATTTCAGAGAAGTGACTTATTCTGTCAGTTCTTCCGATACGAACATCTTCACGTCCACACTCTCGGGATCTTACCGCTTGATCTCCGAAGGCCTGATGAATGGTCTTGAGAGAATGAATCTGAAACCTGTTCTGGCTGAAGAACCTCCCTCTGTTTACAAAAAAGGAAATCTGCCCTGCTTCTCTTACCCGGCCCGAAATGAGGTTGAAGTTATGACCAAGAAGGTCATCGGGAGTGCCCAAAAGAGAGTGGGTTCCCATTTCATGCAGCATGGATCCATCCCTCTTGAAGATGACGGGGATCTGCTCAAGAAAATTTCCTTCCTGGAGCATAAGGAGGAAGACATCCGCCTGATCTCACTCTCGCAAGCCTTGGGGGAGGAGGTCCGTTTTGAGTGGGCTGTCGACCGCTTTACCGAAGGGATAGCCGAATATTTCCGGGTCGATCTAAAGGATAAATCTTTGACTGAAGAAGAACGTAAAACCGTCGCCCGAATCCAAGAGGATCGCTACGCCAATCCTGATTGGACCTTCAGCCGCAGTGGAAGATGACGGGGTCAGGCATGAGTTATTTGAATTTTTCATTGGGGAACATAGCCTCCTGATCCTCTGATCCTGTGCCGGTCCCTCCGCGTCGTATTGCTTTTTCCGGGTTTTTTGTGATAGTATTTTGCTTGATTAGGGAATATATCAAATGAATGAAGTCGAAGAACTCTCCCAGTTGGACTACAAGACTCTGCCTGCTCTCAAACCACTGCTCCTCGATCACCTTCATCAGAATGTCCACAAGCACCTCTATCTTGAATTGGGAACAGGCCCGGTCCTCTATCTTCTCTCGCCTTCATATACCGTTATCAGTCCGACTCCCAATGAAATCATCAACGATTTCATCCGGAAGGAAGAGGGCACCCTCAATTATCTCAAGGATTGTATCATTCAGAACCTGACCGTCCATTCCGTTATCCTCGATGTCAACTCCTATTTTATCGAGCAAAATAACTTTCTTGTTCTGGCCCGTCTTCACGAACAGGATTCCGGAGGAAGGCAGTATGAAATCAAGTTCTATACTCATTCACCGAGAGAACTCCTGACCCACTACAAAGATAAAATCTACATCGGTAGAGACTTTATTGACCTCTTCCAATCCAAAAGAAAATACTTTGGTGTCAAGAAAATCATATCCTCCCTCAAGGAACAGTATGATGTTCTGCTGGATAAAGCGGAGGAAAAGCTCAAGAAACCTTTCGAATACAAGTCCTTTTTTCAAGAAATAAAAGAGTATGTGAATGAGCTTCTGGGTGAGAGTCTGCTCATCCTTCAATCCCTTCCTCCTTATCTGGATTTTCAAAAAGTCAGCGGGGAAGACCTCATCAATATCAACACTCAATATCGAAGCGTCAAACACTATCTGATCGAACTCAACGATGAAGTAGCCGAATTCGAAAACAACCTCCGCTCACATGATGAAAACGATTTCGTCCGCTATGTCACCAAGTACAAGAAAGATATCGCCAACACGATTTGTTTCTTCAACATCAAGATCAACGGCTGCATTACCGAAAAAATCCACAGCCAGAAGTACAAACACTGAGATCTATTCCAAAAGATAAAAAAAACCCGATGAGCGAACACCGGGCTTTTTTTATTGTTTTACTTGATCCTATTTCAGGCGACAAGCCTGGATTATTCAGGCTAGATAACGATCGATTTTTCTATCCATATGGTGCCGTAGTCGGTGGACAGGAATATGGAGGGTTTTCCGCTTTCTTCGACAAAGGCCTTGACCTCGGATAGGCCGTTGTCCTTCTGATAAGAGACATCTGTATCCAGTTTCCACATGATCTGCCCCTGTTTAGCTTGAATGTCGATAGGATACTTCCCCGACTCAGGCCAGAAAAACTTGATATCCGCATAGCTGCCTTTCACATCGAGAGGGTGGGTCAAAGGAGAGGGGGTCAGATAGATATTCCCATGGGCAAGCGTGATGGACGTTTCTCCCGAGAAGTCTTCGAGTTCGATGTCATGATAGGACGAATGAATCGTGATTGTCTCTCCATGAACTGAGTTTCCGGATATTCCCAAATTTTTTCCTTCGATATAGATATTTCCACGGATATTTTTCAGCTTCACTTTGCTGTAGCGGTTGTTGATGTCGATATTCCCTTCCGCGCCGTCGATTTCGACAGGGGATTGGTTGCCGACAATCTTGACATTGCCCACGTCGGACAATTCTATCTTTTCGTACGAATTTTCGATATCCATGGCTCCTGTGATGTCCCAGCCGTAGATTGTGCTGTGCGGGGAGCGGATGGTCACTTCCTTCATGATTTCTTCCAGGGCGAGTTTTCCGTTGCTGTTTTTGATGTCGACTTTTCCCTGAACATCCCTGATGTTGATATCCGCATATGAAGCCTCGATGAAGCAGTCTGAGGCGACGTGTTCGATATTGACTTCGTCGTACTTGTTGAAAATGGAGAGGCTGCCGCTGAGCTCAGAGACTGTAACCTCACCGTACCTGTTCGAGATATCGGCATTGCCGACACTTTCCACCTTGACCAGGCCGTAAGAGTTCCTAATGTTCACATTCAAATTGACAGGGACGACGATGTAATAATGTGTTTCGAATTTTTTGTTCTTGAAATCTTGACGGTTGTTCGTTAGTGTCAGCGTCCGCCCACCCTGGTCGATAATCATTTTCAGCTGGTCGGCCAACGCCTTGGCGTCCGCTTCATTTTTTCTCCATATTCTCTTTTCGAATGTGATGGAGATTGTGTCCTGATCCGATCCCAGAATTTCGACGGAGCCGTAGGAATTCCGGATATGCAGTTGGTCGAGGGATAGGGCTTCGAGAGTTTCCGTCTCCTCATACACGAATTCCTCATAGCCGAATATCCAGCCTTCTCCCCATCCCCACCCAATGTCGAATTCCTCGTTGTACACCAGGGAGATGGAAACGCCCACCAGGATGATGAAGATGAGCAGGATGACTTCTTTGGCTTTCATTTTTATTCCTGTATTTGGCTAGGTTTTTCTGTCTCTTCCTGGCGTTCTTTGAGGCCGTAGTAGAGCTTGAAGGCTCCCCAGACGATGAGGATGACCGGCCAGAGACGGGCGATTGTCCACCAGATGTCGATGGTGTTGTGCAGGAGAAACAGGAGACCGAGGACGATGAGGATGATGCCCCAAACGAGCGGGTCTTTACGTTTGTGTGTAGTCATTTTATTCTCCTTAACGGCTTCTACTTGTTCTTGGCCATATAATCGAGGACGAGCTTGACGCCGATACCGATAATGACGACCGGCCAGAAGTCGAACAGAGTGTCATAGTTGATGACATCGAAGTTCGCCAGGATCAATATTCCTCCCAGGGCCATGAGAACGATTCCCCAGAAGATCGAACCGGATTTGATGAATTGAGGCACTTCCTCAACCGAAATCTCCTCCACATCTTCTCCGAGTAGCGCCTTTCTATTGATGGCCTTGGCAGTCATGATCGCTTCGATGAACTGATAGATAATAAAGCTTGCCAAAATAAGAGGGGCAAAGGGTTCGTTATTTCCTACGGACACCCAAGTTACAAGCACAGCGAAGATAACCATATAAAACAGGCCTTTCGCGGTTTGAAGATTGTAAAGAGCCCCTGCTCCGGGAAAGAGCGCCAACAATCCTGCCATAAAAGGTGATTTCGGGGGTCTTTTGACGATAATTCTTTCTTCCATAATTTCCTCCGTGTTTATGTGAATTTATTCCTCTTTTCCTCTAAATATTTTTGAGTTTTTGAGAGAATCGAGGAGTGAGTCCTTTTGATCAAAAAGGGCAACAGCAAAGGATTCCGCCTTGGTGTAGATCTGACCGATTTTGCTGTAGCCTTTGTGGATTTCCAGGTTGATCGTCTTGTCTATGATGTTTTTGTCTGGGTGAAAAACGTAAAACGAGATGAGCATCAGGGCAATAGAGGCTCCGGCCAACACGGGTTGAAGTGCGGGGCGGAGCAGGAAATCGAGGTTGAACGAGAATTTCTTCTTTTTGACCGGGATTTCGTAAAGACGGTTCATCAGGTTTC
Source organism: uncultured bacterium (assembly GCA_965603105.1). GTDB lineage: Bacteria > Acidobacteriota > Aminicenantia > Aminicenantales > Aminicenantaceae > CBFDBS01. The sequence continues at coordinate 833 of CBFDBS010000143.1, read as the reverse complement.
GGCTGACATCGACGTCGGGAAAACCGGCCAGTGTAACACTTGTTTCTTTTAAAAGAGTTAGGAGCTCCACGCAGGCGGGACAGGAGTTCATGTGCCTTTCGACGGAATCCCTGTCTTCAGGAGTGAGCTCGTCTTCCAGATAAAGAGACAGAAGGTCTTCACACCGTTCACAATCCATTGTGCTCTCCTTTCTCTTTTTCTTCCTTAAGGACCTTGGCCAATTGAAGCCGGCCGCGGTTGACACGCGATTTGATCGTTCCAAGAGGGAGTTCCATGATTTCGGCAATCTCTTCGTACTTTTTGCCCTGAATATCACGGAGGATGACAGCCATTCGGATATCCGGTGAGAGATGGTTGAATCCCTGCCAGACAAGCTTCTTGTTTTCTTCCTGGACCGCGCTGTATTCTGGATTTGCTGTCTCTGATGCCGCCATGTAGTGCTCGTCATAGTTATCGCGTGACTTCTTCTCCCATTTTGTCCTGCGGTACTGGTCGATCAGGTAGTTCTTGCTCATGGTCAGCAGCCAGGCCGAGAAGTTTCTGCTGAAATCGTATTTCGTCAGAGAGTTGTAGAGTTTGAAGAAGATCTCTTGTGTCAGATCTTCGGCTTCTTCATAGCTTCCCGTGTACTGGTAGGCCATGTTGAAGACTCTCTTCGAATACGAATCAACAAGCATTTTCCAGGCTCCTTGGCTGCCTTCCAGGCAGTCTTTGATGATTTCTTGTATTTCCACTTTTCACACTTCAGTAGACGAAATGAAGGAAAAAAAAGTTCCGTTGTCCACATTCTATTTTTGGCACCCCTCCGTGTCAACAACTTGGGGTCAGGCTTT
>CBFDBS010000142.1:0-7081 GCA_965603105.1 uncultured bacterium | reverse complement strand
TTCTGCTGCCGGAGGGCCCGGGCATCTGTGGGTCAGCCGGGTGTTCGCCTCCAATTTTGACCAGGGCAAGGCCTATGTCACCAAAACGGGCTACCGTAGGGATGATTTCAGCCCCTATGTTTTTATGACCACAGACTTCGGAGAAAATTGGGAAAACATCTCCGCCGCGCTGCCCAATAAACCTGTAAACGTCATCTTTGAAGACCGGAAAAATCCCGATCTCCTTTTCGTGGGCAATGACAAGGGAGTTTACGTCTCGCTCGATGGGGGAAAGAACTGGAACTCCATGCGCAGCAATATGCCCACCATTGCCGTTCATGACCTTCTCGTTCACCCGAAAGAGAATGACCTGGTTGTGGCCACCTACGGAAGAGGCGTTTATATTACGGATATTTCGCCCCTACAGGAGCTGATAGGAGATGTGCTGGAGGAGGATGCCTATCTCTTCAACGTCGAACATGCAGTTCAGCGGATGACCAGGAGTTGGGGAAATTATGGACTCTACGGAGACCGGCACCTCTCCACTCCCAATGAATCCAATGCGGTTGTTTTCAGCTACTATTTGAAGGAAAGGACGAACGTGCCGGTCGCCTTAACGATCACCGATGGCGGAGGCGAAATCCTTGCCAAACTTTCTGGACCGATGGATGCAGGAATCCACAGACTGTCCTGGAACATGCGCCGCCAGAGCAGCGGAGAGCAAACGCGGGGAAGAAGATTCGGTTCTTCCGTAGATCCCGAAGAATATCTGGTCACTCTCGAGGTTGACGGGAAGGAGATGACTAAAAAATTCAAAATTTTGCCTCCGAAAGGTTGGCCAATTCACTGATTGGAAAAGATTACTTCCTCAGCGAGTGGATTCAAGGATCTCAAGCTAGGTTTCCTTTGCGAGTTTGAATCCATTTTTAAGCAATCTCTGGCCCTTTTTCATATCCCTTTTTGTTCCTGTTTTTCAGTGAAGTTTTTCGTATAATCATGGTAAAGTTGTGTCTGAATGGAAAATGGGTTTTTGATCTTTTCGATTTATTTTCTTCGAATGTAGACCCGACATGACAAAGGCGCGTTCCATTATATGAATGATGAGCTGAAAGCACCGCCCAAAATGAACGAAGAGCAAACCATCCTACTTGCCAGGGAAGGCAGCATGGACGCCTTCCATCGGCTTTATCAGAGCCATTGGCAGAGGATCTGGCGTATTGCCCTCCGCTACACCGGATCGGGTCCCGACTCCGAAGACATCATGCAGGAAACCTTCATCAGGGCTTTCGAAAAACTGCACACCTACCAGTTCCAGCAGTCCACAACCTTCGCTTCCTGGCTGAATACAATCTGCCTCAACTGCACCATGGATTTTTTTCGCCGGCAGAAACGCAAGCGGCACGACAAGCACCTCTCGATCAACGACCTTACAGTAGATCCCGCTTCCTCCAATCCGACTCCCGATCAAACAGTCGAAGCTAGGCAGGCGGGAATAAAAATTCAGGAATCCCTTCAGTTTCTCTCCCCGCGCCAACGGATTATATTCGACATGCGGTTTAACCAGCATATGGACATTCGGGACATTGCCGAGAGCCTGCGGTGCAGCAGCAGCAACGTTAAAACCCAGATTTTCCGCTCACTGCGAAAGCTGCGGAAAACTCTGGAACCTATCTGGGGGAAACCATGAACTGTCAACAGGCTGAAAAAATGATAATCACCGCCGTGTACGGCACTCTGAACAATGAGGAAGAGCTAGTCCTGAAAGAACATCTTTCCCAATGCCGGGAATGCACTCGGCGCTGGGAACAAACGGCCCCTCTGAGAAAACAGGATGACAGGAATTCCGGCATCCCTCTTCCAGATCCGGATCGTTCCTGGGGCGTGATAGCCGATCGCCTCTCCAAGCGCCGTCGCATGCGCCCTTATAGACATAATTGGCGGTGGGCCCCGGCGGCGGCAGCTCTTATGATTGTTTTTGCTGCCGGATTCTTCTTCGGGCGCCGCTTGCTTATCGTGCCGCCCGCATCGCAGGTTCCCTTGCCCTTGAGCCTTTCAGAAATCTCGCTCGAAAACTATGCAGATTTCCTGCAGCCTGTTCTCGTCAACTTTAGCAACCAGGACAGTGCGCAAAATCCTAAGTCCTTGAGACGGCTGGAACGGCGCATCGTTTCCGATCTTCTGAACCGGACCCGTCTGCTCAAAAGCTTCATTCCGGAAAACGGAAATCCTGTCCTGCGGGAGCTCCTTCAGGATTTGGAATTCATTCTGACGGCCATGGACAATCTGGAACCCGGGGACAGGGATACCGCCCGCAACCTGGCTGGATTGATCAGGAACAATGATGTATCGCTCCGACTGCGCCAGCTCATCATGATCCAATCGACACTCTGAGAATGGAGGATCACATGAAAACCTTTAGACGAACCATCATCTGGGGATGGATGATTTTATGGGGACTGACAGTGGGACAGAATTCGCTTTTTTCTGGCGTTCCAGTGGATAATCCACATGCTGTCTCTGTCTTTCTATCTGCTTCCGAAGACAATGCGGACAAGGAGATGGACCGATTTTTAAAGGCCAAAGAACACATTTTCAAACGCAATTGGGCGAATGCGCGCAGTGGATTCGAGTCCTATCTCAAAGACTACCCGCAGGGGCGGTTTCGAGATGAGGGCCTCTACTGGCTGGCCAGCAGTTTAAACATGCTGTCCAAAGATGAAAAGAGAGAAGAAAATATTATTGCTTTAAAGAAGGAAGCCATCGTTAGGCTCGACGAGCAGATCGACCGTCACCCCAAAAGCCTGTGGCGGGACGACGGATTAGCCCTGCGTATAGAGATCGCCTCACAGCTTGTCCTAATGGGGCAAGACGACTACACCCCCATCATCGACGAGGCCGTCCGGACGGAAAAAAAGGATGCCCGCCAGCTCCGAATGCTGGCCCTCAACACCCTTGTCGCCCTGAACGAGACTTACGCCCGGCCTCTCCTTCAAATTATCCTGAAAACGGATACGGATACAGAAATCCGGAAGCGCTCCGTTCAGCTTCTCGGGCAGCATTTTTCAGACAGTTCTTTCGATTTTCTGCAGGAGCTGGCTGCGGGCGACCCAGATAAGGAGATCCAAATAGAAGCGGAATCTTGGATCGATCGCATCCAACAGAGCCGTGTTCCTGTCTATATCAAATACAACATTTACGGCAGCCGGCTTGTGGACGATTCCCTTTATAATGAGTTCCCCGAGGGGCAAGTCCGGACTTTTCCTCTCGAATCGGAGGGATCTGCAGGGTCGAAGACTCTACTAAATCTGATTCGTCCCATATTCAACGGCAAGTTGTCCTCCCTGTCGAGTTCAGCCAACGGCGCGATTCCCTATCCCGGGTTTTATTTGCAGGACCGTTTTATGACTGTCACCAACCGGGCGGGGGACTACCAGCTGTGGATCAAACCGGATGAACTCGAGGTGACCGAAAACCGGATTGCCGGAGTCGTCGAATTCCGGCACCGCCAAACGAATAAAAAGACGGACGTTCCCTTTCATCTGAACAAAGGGGAAACAAAGCTCCTCACCACCCGCAGCGGAAACACGATTTCCCTGATGATTTTACAATTCCAGGAAAATATGCCACATACAATCACCATCCAAACGGATAAATCCGGTCTCCCGGAGGAGTTGAACCGTCTGGTGGATATATCCAAAACAATCGGAATGAGTGACAGCGGCCGAACCACATTCAGTGACATGATGGGATGGACGGTCAGCTCCTCCCGAAAAAACTGGTCTATCGATGACCTCACAGGAAAAACGGGCAAGTACGACTTTGGTCAAGCGGAAGCCGTTTCGTCCGATCCAAAAGGGTGGAAACTGGTCGGCAGTCTTATCCTCTTGACGGAGGACAAGCAGTTCATCGGACGCAAGGCCGTTCTTTTAGATCCGGATGGAAAAACCGTGGCCTCCGGTGATGATATTGTCGTTCCCGTCGACAATCCGCAAAACTTTAAGGTCAGGAACGCCGGCCGAATTGAGCCGGCCGGATCCGAGCTTCCCGATTACGGTCCTTTTGAGGCAAGAGCTGTTTTTCAAATCAAACCGGATATCGAGATCCGGACGGACCGTGAATATTATGAGGCGGATGAATTCAACCGGAACCTGATCTCCTTCGGGCGTTCCCGGGCAAGTCTTCCAGATATAATCTCCACGGCGACAGAAACGCGCACGACAGATAGAATATGGACTCTGCTGGGGGATATTTTCTGGATCAAAGATAAGAATTTGCTCGTTGGGTCCGGTGCCCTCGTCATCGATCCCGACCGGGAGGTGAAGGCGTACGGTTTGGTCACCGTTCCTCTTGACAATCCGGGTGCCTACCGGATTCTGCAGGGAAAAACCTGGAAAAAAGGAAACATCCTCGAACAAACGGATGAGCGAAATACCCGCACCTATTACTCCACCCGGATCAATGGGGTTCAGGGATGGGAAGTATGGACAGTCCTTCAATCCGGCCCGCTTCAAAAGGGAGGCGGAATCGATTACAGCCTTTCCCGGGCTGTTCGAAGATTGGACGGCAGAGATTGGATTCTGATCGGTTTTATCACGCTTCTCCAGGAAAAAAGAATGTTTCTCGGCCGACAGGCCGCGCTGATCAATTCGGATGGGGATATCATCTTCGGCTCCGAGATCGAAGTCCCGACCGAAAATCCGTCCGGCGCCAGAGTCATTCAAAAATAATCTAAAAACACTGAATCCCCTAGGCCGGTTTTTCCCGGGACGGAACGCCTTCAGGAGCCTACAAAAGGAGACGACCCAATGAATAACATTTTCAAAACCGCTCTGCGAAGTTTCAGAAAACAGAAGGGCCTGGCCTTCATCAACATCTTCGGCTTGGCCCTGGGCTTGGCCTGCTGCATTCTGATTGTGATGTGGATCAAAGATGAGCGGAGCTTCGACCGCTTCCATGAACACTTCGACAACATATACCGTATCGTTGCCGACTGGCCGAAAAACAGCTGGGAAGGAATGGAAGGCACCCCGCAGCCTCTTGGCCCTCTGGTCAAGGAGCAGATTCCAGAGGTCGTGAACATAGTACGGATGGCTTCCCACAACCGCAAGGTCTTCCGCTACAAAAACAGGGCCTTCTACGAAAGCCGCGGCCTCATCGCCGATCCTGACTTCTTTCGGATTTTATCTTTCAGGTTTTTGAAGGGATCGGCGGAAACGGCCTTCTCCTCCCCTTGGGATCTTGTTTTAACCGAGAGTCTGGCGTACAAATATTTTGGCGATGAAGATCCCCTCGGCAAAACAGTCGAAGTGGATGGAAACCTGGCCACCGTCACAGGAGTGATCGCCGATATTCCATTAAACTCCACCCTTCGCTTCGACTTTTTGAGCTCCTTCGAATTCATCGAGGAACTGGCCAATTACGGTCTGCACTGGGGGGCCTTCAACTTCAACACCTTCGTTCTCCTTCACCCCGATGCCCGACCCGAGGAGGCCGGTTCGAAGATCACCTCCCTGGCCCTGGAACACAAATGCCCTCAGGTCGAATCAGGAGCGAGTTTTCGGCTCCAGCCCCTTTCTGCCGTTCACCTGGACGCCCGGTCGTACAAAAGAGAGACAGTCGCCCTCGGAGACAGAAGCACACTCTTCCTTTTTTCCATGATTGCCTCTTTTATACTCCTTATTGCCTGCATCAACTCTATCAATCTGTCCACCGCCCGATCCTCTCTTCGGGCAAAGGAAATAGGGCTTCGAAAAACGGTCGGAGCCAGTCGGTTTCAGCTCATCCGCCAGTTTCTGGGTGAATCCTTTGTCCAGACAGGTTTGGCCTTTTTCTCTGCTTTAGTTCTGATTGCGCTTTTTTCTCCCCTTTATTCCCGGCTGAGCGAAAAGCCGCTAGTCTTCAGTCTGGATGATCCCTTATGGATTGTTCTGCTGGCCGGACTCTTTGGGCTGACCGGATTATTGTCCGGATGGTATCCCGCCCTGTTTCTTTCCGGGCTCAATCCCCAACAGAATCTCAGACAGCAGAGACCGGAGGGGCGAGGGATTTCCCTTCGGCGTATTCTTGTCGTTTTCCAGTTCTCACTGACTGTCGTGCTTCTGATCGGTACGGCGGTCGTCTTCCGGCAACTCAGGTATACGTCCAAGGTGGAATTGGGATTCAACCGGAGCAACATCATCCAGATTCCGGTCAAAGAGAATCTCGGCTCCCGCTACCAGCCTTTCAAAGAAGAACTCCTGCGGCACCCGCAGGTCCTCTCCGTGACGGCCGAGCGCTATCCTTTCGCCGATTCGACCTGGCGCAGCGCCGGCAACTTCGACTGGGAGGGAAGGGAAGGCCGGGACGATCTGGATATGGTTTACAGCGGCGTTGACTTCGACTTTTTCAAAACTTTAGAAATCGAAATGGTCCATGGACGTGTTTTTTCCAGGGATTTTCCATCGGATGTCAACAAGGCCGTCATCCTTAACGAGACAGCCGTAGAAGCCATGGGAATCACGGAACCCGTGGGCAAATGGTTTTCGGTATCCAAGGAGGACAGGAGGACCATTGTCGGAGTGGTGAAGGATGTCCACTTCCGTTCGCTTCATTTTGAAAACGAACCGCGTCTCTTTTATCTTGCCGATATGTCTGAGGCCGAAGATATGGGTTTGGTCCTGATCAAAACCGGGTCCGCCCCCTCCGAAGCGGTGCTGGAGGACATTGGAAATGTCTGGACATCATTCAATCCTGTTTCTCCTTTTGAGTACCGTTTTCTCGACGACACCTATGCAGGACTGTATCGAAAAGAAGAGCGGATGCTGACCCTGCTCAATATTTTCACAGGATTTGCCCTTTTCATTTCATGTCTGGGTTTGTCCGGGTTGGCGGCCTTTATGACCGAACGCCGAACCAAGGAGATAGGGATCCGGAAGGTTCTCGGTGCCAAAGAAAGTCGCCTTGTTTTGAGTTTGACAAAGGACTTTATCCGCTGGGTGCTGCTGGCCAATTTGCTCGCCTGGCCTCTTGGTTATGTGCTTGGAAACATCCTGCTCCGCGAATTCAGCCAGAAAAAAGCAATGAATGTATGGATCTTTGTCCTGTCCGGCGCTCTCACCCTTTT
>CBFDBS010000141.1:0-7087 GCA_965603105.1 uncultured bacterium | reverse complement strand
TCCGCACCTGGAAACTCTTTGTTCCTCACAGCCTCGTCAATGATGTTTTCTAAAAAACCGAGATGCTTTTCCGACATATCCATTTGACTTTGTTGATCTAGCCTGTCGGGCAACACAGATGGCCCCTTCGTCTGGCAACTGAAAAATACCGCTATCAGGATCAGAACAATGCCTATACTCAGTTTTTTCATTTTTAATCCTTTTCCGTCTTCATTAGTGATCCCATCAAATCCACAGTGCAAAAGACAGATATTACTGGGGTCGGTAGAGCCTCTCCAGAGCAATTTCAAGCGCCAGATTGAACTCTCCAGCCAAGACCTGAGCGGCCAGAGAAGAGGCGAAATCTTTGGCCGACTGGATTCCCATGAAGCGCAAAGCCTCTCTCCCCGAGGGGGAGATCAGACCTTCTCTATTGGAGGCAACACCCACTTCGACATTCGGCAGCTCCACTCTGTATACGAGCTTATTATTTTCAACCCCGGCTGTGATGTTTTCAAAGGAAGTGACCAGACTGCTCTGCGGATTGACTTTGGTTGCTTTGTAAACGGCTGGGATGATCTCACCTCCCATGCCTGAATAAAATTGACATCCCAGTCTCTGCGCACCGGTACCGTCGACCTCCACCACAGCCAGGAATCTGTCGACTGACAGGCTGAAAAAATTTTCAAATTCTTCAACAGGGATGTGGACCTCAGCCCGGGCATATCTTCCCCTTTTGTTCTTGGGGGAAGGTTTGAGATCCCCGTCATGCCCCTGAGCGATTATGGCCATTTGATAGCCAACTCCCTGTGCCTGAAAAAGAGCTTCAATCACGCCTTTTATAAATCCGACAACACGGCTGGTGTCTCCATGCCCCCTGAAATTCTCGAATTCCGTCACGAACTCGACAAACAAGAGATATCCCCGGTTACTCTCGGCGCAGTCGAAATCGACAGAAAGCATCTTGCCGCGGAACTCGCTCAATTTCAGTTCCAGTTGCCCCTTCAGGAACGGCAAGTTGTCCTCGATGACTTTTATCGCTTTTTGACGGATATTTGGTGCCTCAAAAAGAAATCCAAGCGCCCGGACGGCCTGTCCGCAGTCAGCGACTTCCACAAGTGCTCCGCCGAATCGATTGATCAGATGACACCCTCTGGTCACTCCGATAGGCCCGAGGCCCGTTCCGTAGACCAGAAGATTCGTGTACGTTTTTTCCGATGTCCCCCTGACTTTGATCCTGCCGGCAAACGAATAATAGGCCTCCACTCCTCCGATATAGTTGGCCACGAGGGGAGCATATTCTCCAAGGGAACGGAGTTTTCCTCCGCAAAACAGACAGTCGGTCGATATGTCACGGGCATCGAGTTCATACCCCAAATTCTCTTTTTCACACCTATAGAGAAGCTTGTATGGCATCTCGGGTACGGTTATAGAGTGGAAGGTTTCCCCTGTCTCTTCTTCCAGATAGCGCCGTCTGGCCAAGGCCGCCAGCCTGAACTGTCTTGGGGATTCGGCCTGCCGATGGTCGATAATCTCGTCTTCGACCTTCCAGGGCGGAATTTCTCTATTCTTGAGTTTTTCAACCCATAAGCGGACGATCTTTTTATCTTCAGTGGGCATCATATCTGAGGATATTATTATTCAATCCGGCAGGATTTGTCCAGAGGGCGCGCTTCAGGAAAAAGGATGTGATTAGGGATTGAACCTCAAATCCAGTGTGGGTAGGAATAGAGATACAAATAGGCAGGAAGCATTAAGCCGACGGATTAAACGGATAAGAAAAATACAAATGATAGTGATAAGGCCGGAATATTCCCGGATTATTTCCTCCTCATCGTGGATTTTCCAGTGCTGCCTTCCTCATCTTCCCAGTTGCCGGACAGGGTGTCGCCTTCGACAATCAAGGTGACATAGATCCTCATATATCCCTCTCCTGTATTGGCTTCAATATTGAAAGTGAGTTTGTTGTCCACAAATTTGATATCTTCACATTCCGTGTCATCGAACATCCCCATTGAATCGGACACTTTTCCCGAGTATTCTCCGTTTTCTTTGGTCAGGACCATCGTTATCTCATCAGGATCGATAGCATCGGGAATAACTGTCTCTCCTACCCATGTTCCGCTCAAATCGGTGCTTTGGCCGGACATCAAACCGGCGGCAGCGATCAGGAATACGGCCAAAATAAAAACGGATGTGGTTTTTTTCATTGCGTTCTCCTTTTATTAATCTTGACGATGACTTAATAAGTGCAGTAATCCGCTCGTCAATAACATCTTATTATACGCACGAAGCTGATAAAAAGTTGCCCGCCATCGTTTAAAGAAGAAGCATGTCCTTTTGAGAGGAAGAATCATTAAAAAGTCCCAGGTTAATCAATCGAAGGATTCAGGCTATCTTGGACAATCATCATTCATCAAAAGCCCAACGCCTTCCCTTGACCGCGTGGGTCGGCTGCTCCCTGGAAAGACACCGGTCTCCCTTTTTTGTCGTAAAGGATAGCCAGAGCATGGGCATTGCCCAATCCACCGGACGCCCGGATACTGTGGCCCATGGCTGACAGTGTATCTCTCACAGATTCCGGCACGTCCCTTTCCACTGAAATGATGTTCGGCTCGATAAAACTTATTCGAGGTGCAGACAGAGCTTCCTGAAGGTTCATTCCGAAATCGACGAGATTCATAACCATCTGAGGAACGGTCTGCCCGATTGTGTGCCCGCCTGGTGTTCCCAAGGCCATCCAGGGTTTCCCATCTCTGAGTATAATCGTCGGACAGTCACCGGAAAGCTTGCGCTGCCCGGCATGGGCATCCATGGGATTGCCTTTGGGTTCGAATGTGCAATAATAAAGTGAATTGTTCAACCAGATGCCCGTTCCCTCGGGCATGATCCGGCTGCCGAAGGCATTGCCCAGAGTCTGAGTCGCCGAAACGATATTGCCCCAGCGGTCGGCCACCACAAAATGAGTGGTGTTGTCCCCCTGCCGACTCCCCACATCCGGGGGGATGAAAGGCTTGGCTTTCTCGAGGTCAATCCGGGCAACCTGCTCTGCCCAGTAAGATTCCGAAAGCAGTTTGTCCACAGGAGGAGGGTTGATCCCGGGATCTCCGGCATAAGTCAGGCGGCACCAGAAAGCGTGTTTGGTAACTTCGGAGAAGAGATGGAGGTAATCTCTTGTGTTATGTCCCAGGGATTGGGCATCAAACCGGCTCATCATCCCTAAACGAATCAAAGAGGGAAAAGCGGTGGAAGGAGGAGAGGCGGTATAGACCTCATAGCCTCTGTAATCGATATGGATGGGCTCCCACCATTCGGCCTTGTCTTCGATCAAATCCTGCAGGGACAGAAACCCTCCGGATTTTTTCATCTCCTCGTCTATAGCCTGCCCGATCTGCCCTCCGTAAACGGCAGCGGCTCCCAAATCGGCGATGAGTCTCAATGATTGGGCCAGATCTTTCTGGATCAAATGTTCACCCGTTTGCAGCGGATTCCCATCTCTGCCGTAAAACTCTTTCGCATGGTCAGGAAGGGCAGGGAAGGCTCCGCTGATCATTCTTGCGTCTCGCTCACTGAGTTCAAACCCATCTTCCGCCAGCCGGATGGCCGGTTCGAACAGCTTCTGCCAAGCCAGTTTTCCGTAATTTCTCGACATGGCCTCCCAGGCATTGACATTTCCCGGAGTCGAAACGGCCTTGGCTCCCCTGCGGTTGGCCAGATAATCGGGTGTGGGCGAACGGAAAAGATCGGAATCGCATGCTGCCGGAATTTTGCCGGAGGAGTCGAGGAATCGGACTTTGTCCTCATCGGCCACATAAACGAGTATGGTCCCGTAGCCGCCGATACCGGACATAGCCGGTTCGACCACATTCAAAGCAGAAGCCACGGCTACAGCCGCGTCGAAGGCGTTTCCGCCTGACCTGAGAATGTTCAATCCTGCTTGAGATGCCAATGGATGGGCCGAACTGACCATCCCCAAACGCCCTACAGCAGGAGATGTCTCTGTGGCTTCAGAAACGATCATTTCCGATTGATTCCCGCATCCCCCTATTGAAAACAAAATCACCAATAGCCCTAATATTCTTTTCATATTCTGATGCCTCCTTGTGTCTTCCGGATACCGGGCAAGCCTTTTGTCGCGGACTACGAAAATCTGACTTTGCCGCACTCTGTATCCGGCAGGCCATCCATCCTGAACAGTCCTCAGCCGAAATATTCTGCTGCCGGAATCAGCGGACAAGAGGCAGCAAATCCTGCGGACGGTTGGTGATGATGGCGTCGACTCCCAGGCCGATCAGCCTTCTCATCTCCTCCTGGTTATCCACTGTCCAGACATGGATTTCCTTTTTCTTTTCCCTTGCTTTGGCCACAAATTCCGTGTTCACGACTCTCAAATTGCAGCTCAGGACATCCCAGTTCCCTTCAAACACATCCTCAGGATAATCCTGGCTGAAAATGAAACCTGTTTTGATACGCGGATCGATTTCTTTTACAGTCTCAACCGTTTTTCTGTCAAAGGAAGTGATCAGACACTTTTTTCTTATTTTTTCCCTGTGGATGATGTCTACAACTTTTTGGACCAAATCAGGCTCCTCCCGGGACACTTTGATTTCGATGTTTAAAAGAAACCCGCCTTTGACAGTTCTGATGGCCTGAGTCAAAGTTGGGATCGGCTCTCCTTCAAACTTTTCCCCGAACCAGGCGCCGACTTCGAATCCGGCCAGTTCTTGGAGAGTGTAGTCCCAGACCGCTCCCGGATCGCCGGCTGTTCTCTTCAGCCCTGAATCGTGAAGGAGGACGACTTCTCCATCTTTGGTCAGATGGACATCGATCTCGCTGCCATCAGCTCCCACCTCTACGGCCTTTGTCAATGCCGCCAGAGTGTTTTCCGGAGCTAAGGAAGATGCTCCCCTGTGGGCAAAAACCAGGAGGCGTCCTTTATCCGGCCGGTTGCATCCGCTAAACAGTGCAGCAAGCAGCATGGCTGTCAAGCAGACAAGTTTTATCGCTTTCATAGTCATATCTCCTTTAGATGATCTTCTCCAGTCGAACCTTCCGCTTGAGTATCAAATTTCCGCTCTTTATAACTGAAGGAGAGAGATAAACCAATTCAGATTGCCTGTCATGAATGGATGTGAGCCTGGTATGAATCGATCGCAGTCCCCCAAGCCAAATCCTCGCATCGGAGACATAGATGATATCGCCCTCCTCAGCCGCCAGCCTGCCGGCAGTTTCGCGGGAGACACTCAGCTCCTCCACCTGTTCATCGGCCAGAAGAACAGCGGAAACAATTTTCCCTTCCCTTTCGTTGGCGCCACCGCCTTTGTACATTCTCTTGGCCGCATCGAGAGTTCCCACCACTAAGCCCTCGATTCCTGCCTTAGTCCGGGGCCGGCTGAAAAGGCTGACGCCAATGGCAATAGCCAAGCTGGCAGCCAATCCGTAGAGGGCTCGGGTGTATTTGAAACCTCCGGCCGGGTCCACTCCATGACCGAAAGGAGTGACGAGGACCGGCCAGGCGAGAGAAAGGCCGATCAGGAGCGATCCTCCCAGCAGAGTCCAGAAGGCGGCCTTCGGCGTGAATCGCTTCCAGTAGGAACCGAGAACAATGGTGATGACCATGGGCGGAGTGATGGATGCGGTAAAGGTACCGTGGGCGACATAAATGGAACGGAAGGAGGCAAAAACGGGGACAAGAACTATGCCCAGCAGTGCCGCCGCCAGTGAGACTATCCTGGCGACTCGGAGATAGTGTTTATCACCCGCCTTTTTAACAATATATGGTTTGTAGACATCGTTGACGGCAACAGTGGACACGGCGTTGATCAGCGTATCAATGGTCGACATCAGAGCCGCCGTGAGGGCGGCCATGACAAATCCAAACATTCCCGGTTGGCAAACCTTGTTCGCTACTTGTACAAATATCTGATTGGGGTCCACATTCGCCGGCAGCAGTCCGTGGGTGACCATTGCGCGGCCGATCCACCCGGCGTTGGAAACCGCAAAAGCCGCCAGGGGCATCAAGACCAGAATCAATGAGAGAAATGTCTTTTTGATCTCCTTGACGCTTTTTAAAGACAGGAAACGAAGGATAAAGCCCTGGTTCATCATGTACAGCGCAAAGGTGTTGGCGATACCGTCCTGCCAGAAGATACCGACAAAATTAAACTCGTGCGGTTTATTGAACTGGGCAAAGGGAAACCGATGGAGAAGAGGAAGGCCCTGCCAGAACTGGTCCCATCCGCCGAGGAGTTTCAAGCCCAGGAAAAAAAGCACAAACCCTGCTACCAGGAGAATGATCCCCTGGGCCAGGTCGGTCATGATGACTGAGGTCTGCCCGCCGATTGTTACATAAACCGCACAGATGACAGCCACGACCAGGGCGGAAAGGAAGATGTCCGTTCCCAGCATGGCATTGAGCGCAACTCCCATAGTGTAGAGGTTGATTCCGATGTAACCGACCATGTAGACCAACACGATAACGGTCGCCACGGCAGAAGTCCGGTCGTCAAACCTTCTTTTGAAATAGTCGGGGACGGATCCGACCCGGCTGAAGTAGATGATGGGAAGCCAGCCGAGGAGGAGAAAACTCATCACGATCCAGTCATTGAGGTATGTCATCGAAGACGACAGGCCGTAGTTGAAACCGGCCGCTGAATACTTGATGAAACTGTAGGAACCGACGACAGTGGCCACACAGCTGAAAGTGATCAGCCACCAGGAAAATCGCTGCCCGCCGAAAAAAAAGTCTTTGGTTGTCCGTGTGAAGCGGGCGAAAAGAAAACCGAAACTGAAAATGAGGACAAAATAGCCGATAATGACCACATAATCGAGTTGGGTACCAATGACCGTTGTTGTTTCCATGGTTTATTTTTTCAGGGCGAGAAAATGCCAGGCAATTTGAAACACTAAATAGAAAAAAATGCCGGCGATCATATAAATGGAAACAAATCGATCGTTTCTTCTTTTCCAGGAATAATCTCCGGACCGCCAGGAGAGGAAAAATCCGATAAAGAAAATGACACCACCAACCACAAATTGGTAGACAAGGGGCAAAATGCTCATCCTTCAGCCTTCAATAAATTTCAATCTGTCTATAACACAGGGCAAC
>CBFDBS010000140.1:0-7100 GCA_965603105.1 uncultured bacterium | reverse complement strand
CTAATTGGACGAAAGGAGCCCTCAGTACTTGATCTCTTCTTCCTGTTTGTCCTCTTTGGATTTCATATCGTTCTGAAGCTGGGTAAGGATTTCTTCAGGGATGGCGACCATAATCTGGACGTTCTCGGGACCCGAAGTGATCTCGATCGAATTGAGAATCTCACCGAATTCGGGTTTTTCACCAGACAGCATGGCTCCGAAGGCTTTGATTCCTATCAGGAATTCCGCGATCTGCTTGTTTTTTGCTTCATCTCCGCCCATCAACTTGATCTGGCCCATGTAATTTTGATTTTTGTAATCGAACGTGACGGAAGCCGATTGAATACCCGCGAGGTCCTGAAACATGGGATTTTCTGAGGCCATCGAGTCCAGTGTTTCGGGTTTGAAGCGGATGGCTCCCCAAAGAAGAGCCTGTTTGTCTGTTTTGGAGATCAAATCCGCAAGGGCAGCGTTTTTAAAGACATTGTCTTTCTTTTTCTGGATCACATCGATAACGGACTGAACCTGGTCGGGATTGCCAATGACGATGTTCGAATCATCGATGAAGGAAAAACTGCCTTCTTTGTCATCCTTCCATGTGCTATAGAGGGTATAACCTTCGTAGTCTGTTTCGGACAGTTCTTGTCCCTCTTCAGCTACTTTTTCTTTGATAAGGGGAAGGAGCAGGTCTTTATCGTATTTCAAATTGACGACAACGGCTCCTCTCTCCCTGTCTTCCCCCTCTGATTTTTGGACGAAAGCACCAGCCAGGTAGAAAATATCTTTGGCGGGGTCGATATTGGTTTTTTGAATGAGAGCCTGGATATCTTCATCTTCGGCGATAGCCTTCTGGATAAATTCCGCTTCCACGGCACGCTTCATATCGAGAAAAAAGACGCCGTCGGCCTCGGCCGGGAAAATTTTGAGCATATCATCACCTTTGGCTGTTCCGGCTTTCGGGCCTCCCGATTGTCCACATGAGATGAATCCAAGCGTCATCATGAAAAGTACGGCAATTGAAGCAGTGACTTTTTTCATATCTTTCCTCCTGTTCGTTTCAACTTTCTGAAATCCGTTTGACTATATCAGAAATTCGGTGTTATTTCCACATGAACTTTGCTTGAGGTAAAAGCCATTCCTGTTTTGTGTTTGAGATTATCATGATAACAAAACGGGAAATATCGTACAGCTTTTGTCTGTCCGAAGCCTGTGGAACCCCGGGATTGAGCAGGGTCGGGACTCGAAGCGCATGCAGATTCTATTTCACCAGCAAAATCCGGATATCCATGACATTGGTCAGCGTGGGGCCGGTGATGACCAGGTCGTCTGTAGCCTGAAAAAAATGGTAGGAGTCATTTTCTTTAAGAAATAGATCGGCTTCCAGTCCGCGGCACCGAGCCAGGTCCAGGGTGTGGCTGTCAGCCAAAGCTCCGGCGGCATCGGTGGGACCGTCCGTGCCGTCCGTTCCACAACTGAGGACCACAACGTCTCTCAAACCGTTAAGTGCGATGGCTGTCGCCAAAACGAACTCTTGGTTCCGCCCCCCCAGACCTTTCCCCTTTACGCTTACCGTCGTTTCTCCTCCTGAAATGATACAGGCAGGGCGGGGGAGGGGGTTGCCGGTGCGGAAAATTTCTTCGGCAATGGCGGCATGCATTTTGCCGATTTCCCTGGTTTCTCCTTCGATAACGGAAGAAAGGATGAGGCTGTTGTAGCCCAATTCCACCGCCTTCTCTCGGGCCGCTTCGACGGCCAAAAAATTGCTGCCCACAATCACATTCTGGACGCGTTCGAAAACGGGATCGCCGGCTTTGAGTGTCTCCTCTCTTTCACCCTTCAGACCGCTTTCAATGAATTTTAAAACCTTCGGAGGGATTTGATTCTCGATTCCGTATTTGGACAAGATCCGTCGACAATCAAGAAATGTGCTCTCATCGGGGGATGTCGGACCGGACGCTATACTCGACAAGCGGTCTCCTATGACATCGGAGAGGATAAGAGTGATCACCGCGGCTGGAAAAGCCCGCCGGGCCAGGTGGCCCCCCTTGATGCCGGAAAGGTGCTTTCGTATAGAGTTGATTTCAGTGATGTCGGCTCCGATGTCGAGCAAGATTTGGGTCGTGTCCTGTTTGTCCTTTAACGAGAGACCTTCAGCCGGATAGGGAAGCAGGGCCGATCCTCCTCCCGAGAGGAGGACAATCACCAGATCTTCTTCACCTGTGGTCTTGAGAAGGTCTAAGATCCGGAGACTGCCATGGAAGCCTGCCTGGTCGGGAACTGGATGCCCGGCTTCATGAACCGATATCTTGTCGAGGGGTAAAGTGTGGCCGTATTTGACGTTGATCCAACCCGATGTGATTCGATCCTTGAGAACCTCTTCTGCGGCTTGAGCCATGGCTGCCGACGCTTTCCCGGCTCCGATGACATAGATGTTGGTGAAAGATGATAAGGGATAAATTCTGTCTTCGACTTTTAAATTCTCTGCATCCCTCTGAAAATGACGCTGAACCGCCTGGACGGGATCGGCCGCCTTCAAACCCGCCCTGAAGATGTCCATAGCCTCGGCTCTCATCGAGTCTATGTTCGTTTTGAGTTCCATACGTTGAAAATTCTCCCTTCAATCCCCGGCATTCAAGCTTATAGCACAAGGACCTTTTGAAGTAAAGGTGGGCCTGCCCTCCGCTAGTAACCCATTGAAACGGCCGATATCATGACTTAGCGGGTGAACCAGGAAGTTTTTCCAAAACCGTCCGACTGGCGTCGGATTCCCTCCAAGTTCGACTCGGGAAGGCTCAATCCTCCGATGTCGCTCTAACTCTCCTCCAATGCTCTCTTCATCAGATTGGAAATGCTTGCTTTTGTTAACTGAAGTGGAAATATGGTATATGAAGAGAAGCGGTGATATGTGTCTTGAATCGCAAAATCCGAGATTTGTTTAAAGGAGGGACGACATGCCTCAACCGAAACGGACTTTCCTTGTGGCTTTCTTGGCCATATTTATCTGCAGCAGCCTCGAAGCACAAGAACAACCTTTGGCTGACAAAGATCTCATTCAGGCTTTGGTGCAGGAGGTTTCCGGCGAGATCGCCTATCGGTACACGGTTAAAATCTCCCACTTCGACCGTATTCAGGCCTCACAGGGATGGCACGATTCAGCCGTATGGATCATGGAAGAGCTAAAGAGGATAGGGTATGAAGACGCCACGATTGAAGGGTGGCCATCTAACGGATCGACGTATTATTATACCTATCGGACACCCATAGGTTGGCAGGCCGAGTCCGCTGAACTGTGGATGATCGAACCCGAAAAAGTGAGGCTCTGTTCTTTTGAAGAAGTCCCTTTAACTCTTGTCAAGCACAGCAATTCCGCTGACGTTGAGGCGGAACTGGTCGATGTCGGATCCGGAATCGGGGAGGAATCTTATAATAACAAGGATGTCAGAGGGAAAATTGTTCTGGCGACTGCCTACACGGGTGACGTGATGAAAGAGGCGGTCCTTAAAAGAGGAGCACTGGGGATTGTCACCTGGTACCCTCCCGATGTCCGCCCCGGCTATCCGGATTTGATCCGTTACACTGCGATCTGGCCTTCCTGGGAAGAACGGGAGAGGATCGGCTTCGGTTTCAATGTCAGCAAGGACCAGGGCTGGCGGCTGAAAAAAATGCTTGATGACGGTAAAAAAATTGTGCTTAAGGCCAAAGTAGAGGCGGAATATTCCGAAACCCAGGTCGAAGTCCTGACCGCAACTTTTCCCGGCAGCGAAGAGACGGACAGGGAAGTGATGATTATCGGGCACCTCTGTCATCCCCTTCCCAGCGCCAACGACAATGCCAGCGGAAGCGGAGGCATGCTGGAGATGGCCCGGGCTCTGAAGAAGATGGTGGATTCGGGTCAAATCGATCCTCCGAGAAGAACCATCCGTTTTCTCTGGGTTCCCGAGTTCGCCGGGACAATTCCCTATATCAAAGCTCACCTGGAGAGAACGCGGAAAACTCTGTCCGTCATCAACTGCGACATGATCGGCGAGGATCTGCACCTGACGGGCGGAACGTTCAACATCACCCGTACTCCCGATTCGGTTCCCAGCTATCTCAACGATGTCGTCGTGAATTTCACCCGATTGACCGACAGCCTCAATCTGAAGAGCATCAGCGGAAGCAACCATCCTTTCGCCTACAGGATTGTTCCCTTTGGGGGAGGCAGTGACCACTATCTGTTCAACGACGGAGCGCTGAGGGTTCCCTCCGTGATGTTCGGCCACGGAGACACCTTCCATCACACAAGCCTCGATACTCCGGATAAGGTCGATGCCTCGGAGCTAAGACGCGTCTGTTTTATCGCTCTCGGCTCTTCCTATTACCTGGCTAATGCCTCCGATGAGGAGGCACGAAATATATCCCGGCTCATCACCAGAAACGGCCTGGGACGGCTTTCGGAAGACTACTATGACAGTTTGAATCAGATGCTTCGGTCAGGCGGGGCTGAAGAGTTGTATGCCTCTTACAAACAAGTCCTCAATGTCATCGATTTATCCACCCAAAGGGAGAAACTGGCCGTTTTATCGTCTTTGGTGTTTGTCAAAGACTCACAGGTCAAAGAGTGGATCGAGAGTTCAACGGAAAACCTGAAAACGTTGCAGTCGTCTTTTCGAATCGAAGCCGAAAAATATTATAAAAACATCTGCCGGAAATTGGGAACAACACAGCGGGCCGTTGAAATGAGTTCAGAAGAAAAAACAATGAGTACGGTTGTGCCTGTCCGCAGTGAAGATTTTGTCTGCCCTCTCCAGACAGACTGGCTGGCTGAAAAAATAGGGAGCGAGGCTCTGGAGGAGATCAAGCTTCGCGGTTACGGCTCGTACGAGGCCTTGAATTTTGCCGACGGCCGACGCAGTCTTTTGGATATCGCCAATGCCGTATCTGCCGAGTACGGTCCCGTTAAACTGGAAGACATTTTTTCTTTTTTCAGGCTACTCGAAAAAGCCGGCTTGGTGGAGATGAGGAAGAAATGAAGGAAGATCCAGGTGGACAAGATCGACTGGCGGCACAGATGACCAGGGAGGAGGGGGCATTCGGTTTCCGCCAGCTCGTCAAAAACAGGAGGAGCGTGCGCCGATATTCAGACCGACCTGTGGAAAGAGAAAAAATCTTGACCTGTCTGGAAGCCGGCCGGCTGGCTCCTTCGGCAGACAATGTCCAACCATGGCGGTTTTTGGTTTTAGACGATTCCGAGCTGAAGGAACGGTTTTCAAAAGAAGTTTTTTCCGGGATCTATACAAAGACCAGGTTCGCCGCCAAAGCACCGGTTTTGATTTTACTTTTGGCCAGATTGGATATCATCGCCAACAGGATCGGCAAGCAGATTCAGGGCATTCACTACTATTTTATCGATGTTGGAATCGCAGGCGAGCATGTTGTCCTGCAGGCGGAAGAGTTGGGCTTGGGAACGTGCTGGATAGGGTGGTTCAATACCAGAAAGGCCCGGAAAATAGCGAAAATACCGAAAAAATACAAAATTGTTTCCTTGCTGTCCATGGGCTATCCCGAGACAAAACCGACCCGGGAGAAAAAGAGAAAAACTCTGTCCGAAATTGTCTGGTTCAACACGATCGGAAAAAATCCGTAGGGATCCTTCTATTTTATTATTTCCTGGAGGGCTTCTTCGACGCGTTGCAGGGCCTGTTCCAGATATTCTTTTTTTTCACCATATCCGAACCGGATATAGCCATCCATCTCGAAGTGGTCACCGGGAACGATAAGGACGCTCTTTTCTTCCCTGAATTTATCGATCAGCCGTGTCGAATTGAAATCGAAGGTGTAGCGGGGAAAGACGATCGCTCCGGCTTTAGGATCGATGTATTCAAAAATCCCTTCCTGCCTCTTGAACCAATCCCGGAGGATGGGCCAATTGCTGGTCAGGATTTTTCTGGTTCTACTGAGGACCTTTTTTCGTGTTTCGGGCTCGAGGGTGAGGCGGGCCAGACGGTCGCTGACTGCGCTTATGGATATGGTCGTGTAGTCGTGATAAGGCCAGATGTCCTGAATGAAATCGGCCGGTCCGACCATCCATCCTGTCCTTAATCCGGGAAGCCCATATGCTTTTGACAGTCCGGAGGTGACAACCACTTTGGGATAAGCGCCCCAGAAACTGGGAGTGATGTTTCCATCCAGCTCGGCACCCTGATAGACTTCGTCCGAGAAAATCCAGGCTCCAGCCTTGTCGGCCAGCTCTATGATCGTCTGCCGTGCTTCTTCATTCATTTGGGCTCCGGTCGGATTGTTGGGATTGGTCACGGCGATCAACTTCGTTTTGGGGCTGACAAGTTCCCTGAGTTCGGAAGGATCGGGATTCCAATCAAGATTTTCTCTGAGAAAGAAGGTTTTGACGTCCGCACCGAAGGACTTCATCAACCCCCACATCTGCATATAGTTGGGGATCATGATGATGACTTCATCTCCGGGTTCAATGCACTTCCACATCAAAAGATAATTGGCTTCGGCCGATCCTGAAGTGACCAGTATGTTTTCAATGCCGGCTCCTGTATACAGATGGGCGATCCGGTCGCGGAGGGCCTCGGTTCCGTTTGTCTGGAGATATCCAAGCGGTGTTTTTTTGATCTCTTCCAGCTCTGGAGCCGAAACGAGCTCTTCGAAGGTCAAGGGAAAAACGCCGCTTTCGGAAAGATTGTACTTGACGTGAAATTCCCATTCGGACTGCATGCGTTCCATCTTGAAATGTTCAATTTTCATGACAGTTTCCTTATTTTGATTTCCTTTCTTTCTTATATCAGACAGCGTTTTATTAATCCAGCAGTATAATGGAAAAACCCACAACACGTTGCCTCTAGCCGACAACATAGGGTGGCTGGAGACAGTCGCCTAAGCCTAAAAAAAAGGTGCTCTTCCATTTAGTGTGGCAAAATTCGAGGAATGGCTTCGCTTGCTGAAGATTATTAACGCCATTCTCCATTCGCTCTTCTCGGCGGCTGCGCAACTCGCTTCTCAACTCAAGCGAAAAAAATCAACCTTGTGTTCTTCAGCCTCATTTCCCCAAATCCTTGCAAGGCTCAAACATGCTCGCCGTCTCCTTGGATTCCCTGGAAGAGCCAATTCCGAAGGCT
>CBFDBS010000139.1:0-7108 GCA_965603105.1 uncultured bacterium | reverse complement strand
GTGGCGCGCCCGGCAGGATTCGAACTTGCGACCTTCTGATTCGTAGTCAGACGCTCTATCCAGCTGAGCTACGGGCGCACCAAATGATGACTGGTCATCAAGCGGAAATACTATAGCCGAATGCCGTTTTTTTTTCAACGCCCACGCCCACACCTCCTTGACATCGGGATGGCATCGGGTATATAAAGAAATTTAATATAATTTTTAATCAAGGCAGTGACATCACTCCGAAAAAAAACACATCTGGAGAAAAAAATCCCGTGTCCGTATTTCTTGAAGCCTTTTACTAGGAGAAAATTGACAAATGCGCGTTGCTGTTGTCTTTAACAAAGACCGAAAAGGGACCATCAATGTTTTCGGCATGCAGAACCAGGAATGGTACACGGAAGAGACCATTCAGATGGTGGTCGAAGCCCTGGAGTGGGGAGGCCATGAGGTCGAACTCATCGCGGCCGACCGTTTTCTGCTGGCCAAGCTGAACAAATTCCTCCCTAAGCTTTCCAAGCGTCGTCCCAACGGTATCGTCTTGAACCTCGCCCTCGGTGTTCAGGGAAAGTGCCGCTACACCCATGTCCCGGCCATGCTCGAGATTGGGGGCATACCCTACACCGGATCCAGTCCGATGGGCCATGCCCTAGCTCAAGACAAAGTCATCGCCAAGCAGATCTTTATGTCCACCAATCTGCCTACGCCCGATTACAGAGTATTTCTATCGGAGGAACTTGAGTCCCCTTTTCTGAAATATCCAGTTATCGTCAAGCCCCGCGGGGAAGCAGCCAGCTTCGGGCTTAAAATCGTCAACGACGATGATTCCCTTAGATTAGCGGTTTCCCAGCTTTTTGCCGAATACAAGCAGCCGACCCTGGCTGAGGAGTTTATCGAGGGACGGGAAGTCAACGTTGCCGTACTTGGGAATAATCCGCCGGTGGCTCTTCCCGTTCTGGAATTGGTTATGAATGACGGGCCCCAAGCCATCTACACTTATGAGGCTAAATTCGGCAAGGCTGGCAGCAAAAAGGTGAAAATGATCTGTCCGGCCAAGCTGCCGCCCGAAACGACTGCCTATATCCAGGAACTGGCGGTCCAGGCCTTCGCAGCCCTGAATATCTACGATTACGGCCGCGTCGACTTCCGCCTGGATAAGTACAACCTGCCCCATATCCTGGAAATGAACTCCATGGCCAGCGTCAATCCCCATTCTTCCTTTGTCACCGCCGCCAAAGCTGCCGGAATCTCCTATAACCAACTGATCAACCGGCTCATTGAAGTGGCTGTCGAGCGATATTCTAGGGAAGAACCCGACTTTTTTAAACCCCTGAACAACAATCATAACAATAACGCGAAATAGAAAAGAGAGATCGGACGCCACTTGAAGGGAGGTCAAAATGTCGATCGTCAAGGACCCTGGTTCCCCCATGCACGTTCCTGAAAAAAACCGGGAGATCGCTCGGGAACGAGCCCGGCAGCACACGGCCATGATCGCCGATTATCTGGAAGTCCGGGATAAAATCCCGACCGGATTCAACCGGAAAGACAGAATCCAGGACCAAAAAAAGAACATCCTCAAAATCCTGGGAGGAACTGATTCGGATTGGAATAATCACAAATGGCACCTCAAAAACGCCATCAAAGACACTCAAATCCTAAGCCGGATCATTTCTCTCAGCGACCAAGAAATCAGAGACATCGATAAAACAGCCACCCAATACCGCTGGCAGGTCTCGCCCCACTATGCCAGTCTTATGGACCCGGAGGACCGCAGCTGTCCCATCTTCATGCAGTCGGTCCCGGTCATCGCAGAATATTTGGACAAAGAAGAAATGAAGGACCCCTACGCCGTCGTCTTCAACTCCCCCGCTCCGCTCATCACCCGCCTCTACCCCGACCGCCTGATCATCAACGTCACCAACATCTGCGCCATGTTCTGCCGGCACTGTTTGAGGAAAAAGGACATCTCACTCAAGGATATGATCTATCCTCGCGAAGATATCCAGTCCGCCCTGGATTATATCGCCGCCAGCCCCGAAATACGGGATGTGCTCATCACCGGAGGTGACGCTCTGGTTCTTGCCGACGAAATCCTCGATTGGATCCTGACGGAACTGGATAAGATCCCGAGCGTGGAGATTAAAAGGCTGGGATCGCGCATGCTGGCCACTCTGCCCCAGAGGATCACACCTGAACTCTGCACCATACTTAAAAAGCACAAACCGGTCTATCTGAACACCCAATTCAATCATCCTCTTGAAATCAATCCGGAATCGGAAAAGGCAGTGGACCGGTTGATCGAAGCAGGCGTTCTGGTCGGGAATCAATCGGTGCTTCTCAGAGGGATCAATAACGACAAAAACGTCATGAAAAAACTGGTCCACGAGCTGTTGAAAATTCGCGTGCGTCCTTACTACATCTTCAACTGCAAGAAACTCCAGGGCATTCAACACTTTCGAGCCTCCGTAGGAGAGGGTTTGAACATCATGGAAAACCTGAGGGGTTATTCCTCGGGCCTGGGTGTGCCGACCTACATCATCACAGCTCCCGAGGGCAAGGGAAAAACTCCCATGGCGCCCACCTACCTCCTCAACCACAACCGCAACGGCAAACTGCTCTTCAGGACCTGGGCCGGGCAGGTGTGCGAGTATGAGGACGAGGGACTGTAGATTGGACTAGGATAAGGGCCTTGACGTCAAGCATTCAACAGAAGATTATCGAAATCGTCCATGGAAGGGAAAAAGAGCAGCTCGATTTTTTAATTCGGCTCTGTGAAGTCAACTCTCACACATTCAACAAAGAAGGGGTCGACCAGGTCAGCTCCTTGGTCATTGATCAACTGGAAGGCATGTTTCCTTTTCACAGGGTGGTTGAAAACAGCGAGACCGGAAATCACCACATTTTCAAAACTCAAAATCAAGGAAAAGCGATCTATCTTCTCGGTCACACCGACACCGTCTTTCCTCCGGATCATCTCTTTCAGAAGTGCACTGTTCAAGGCGAGTGGCTGAACGGCCCGGGCACGGCGGATATGAAGGGGGGATTGGCTGTTATCGTTTACGCACTCCACGCTCTCAAGCTAGCGGGGGGATTAGAGAACCTCAAAGTGGCTTTGATCCTCGGGGCTGATGAGGAGAACGGCGCCGTCACCTCCCACAGAATTTATGAAGAGGAGCGGAAAAACGCATCCCTTTGCCTGGTTGCTGAATGCGCAGGAGAGAAGGGGGAAATCGTTGTCTCGCGCAACGGGAAAGCGGGTGGACGACTGAAGTGCAGGGGCCGGGACCGGCATGTGGGATCTTCCGAAGAGGAAAGGGCCAGCGCCATTTTGGAAATCGCCCATAAAGTGATCGCCTTCGAATCTCTGAATGCCCTTTATTCCGGTGTCCGTGTCAATATCGGCCGGATCGAAGGCGGATTGGGTTCGGGAACTATACCCGGATCTGCCTCTTTTCTCTTCGACATCCGCTGGAAAGATGAAGAGCACTTCGCCCCGCTTCTCGAAAAAGTACAGAAGATCGCTTCAAAAAGTGAAAATCCCTTGTGCTCTTCCCATCTGGATCTTCTCAACCACCGTCCGGCCATGCCCCTAACCGAGAAAACAGAAGCATTGCTTCCGGTGCTGAAAAATACCGCAGATAAACTGGGTCAGGAAGTCGAGTTTGAGCACCGCAGGGGAACTTCCGACGCTAATTTTTTCGGCGCTTTTGGTGTTCCCACTTTAGACGGCTTCGGCCCCATAGGGATAAAAGACCACACTCCCGAGGAGAGGATCCTCATCTCCAGCCTCAGGGAACGCACTGCTCTTCTCGCTCTCTTTTTGCACAATCTGGCTGATCCGGCGGTCTAATTCGTCTCGAATTTCACAAAGCAACAAAATCATGCTATACTCTGTTTTACTGGCACTGAGATCCCTGGGGACCAGGGAGTCTCTTTTATAAAATGTATTCTACCGCGGCAAAAATTGGCTGAATTTTCTGTTATGGAAAATAGAATTCAAGGCAAACTTCACAGGATTTTGGACACAATTCCGGCGCTCAAGACCATTTTGCTCTCCTCGGATCCCCTCGAAGAAAAAAGGGTGAAAATCAGAGAGTATTTGAATGAGAGACTCTTAGCCACTTATGAAGACGATCCCAGCCTCCCCTCCCTCAAATGGGTTTTGTCGCGGGATGCGATCAGAGTATTCCGGAATATCATATCCCAACGAAGCGAGAAAGTGACCGGGTTCAGTTATCTAAAATATCTGAACGATCTCCTGCACGCCGGAAAGACACCAGACCTTCCCCATCCGAAACCGGACTTTTTTGCCGAACTCGACCATCTATTGAGCGGGATCGCCGGGCTGGCCGATGTCTATCCTGAGAGTCCCCCCACTTTTTCAAAATACAAAGGGATACGAGCGGCCAAACTCCGATCCGCTGAACTCTCCCGGATGGCCAGACAAGTAGAAAAATACACTCGAAGCTATCCTTCCGGACTGGCTGATCATGTCAAGCGCATCCGGTACAGAAACAAGCTGAGGATTCTCCGCCATTTCAAGGCTACTGAATTCGAGTGGAGCAACTGGCAGTGGCAAACCCGGCATATCATCAAAGATGCAGATACGCTCGCCTCTCTGATCAAACTCACCGATGAAGAATACGAAGCTGTCAGGCTGGCAGGAGAGCACAAAATTCCCTTCGGCATCACCCCATATTACCTATCTCTCATGGACTATGAGCCGGGGAAAGGGAATGATCAGGCTGTTCGCGCGCAGGTGATCCCATCCCTCAAATACATCAACTCTCTCCGGGAATACAGAAACAGCGATATGTGCTCCATGGACTTTATGCTCGAGAAGGATACTTCCCCCATCGAGGGTATCACCAGACGCTATCCCCAAATTGTCATCCTCAAACCCGTGCTGACCTGCCCTCAGATTTGCGTATACTGTCAGCGCAACTGGGAGATCGAAGATGTTTATTCCAGGTCCGCCATCCTCCCCAAGCCCAGGCTGCAGAAAGCCCTGGACTGGTTAGCCGCCACTCCTGAGGTCAATGAGGTCCTGATCACGGGTGGAGATCCTTTCATCCTCTCCAACGAAAGGATCGAAAGCCTCCTGTTTAAACTGTCCCGGATGGAGCACATCCAGAGGATCAGGATCGGCACACGGACACTCGTGACTCTTCCCCAAAGGATCACGGAATCCCTGGTCAAGAGTGTCGATCGTTATCATATTCCCGGGAGGAGAGAAGTTGTCCTGATCACCCATTTCGAACATCCTTACGAGATCACCCATCAGGCTATGCAAGCGGTGCAGAAGTTCAGGAAGAATGGGATCGACGTCTACAACCAACTGGTCTACACGTTCTACAATTCACGAAAATTCGAAGCCGCCGAACTCCGGCACCAACTGCGGTTGATCGGAGTCACGCCTTACTACACATTCAATACAAAAGGCAAAGAAGAAACGGATGACTACCGAGTTCCCATCCCAAGGCTTCTTCAGGAGCAGAAGGAAGAGGTCAGGCTCATGCCGGGAACGGTCCGGACCGACGAAATCGTGTTCAATGTTCCCGGTCTGGGAAAAAACTATCTGCGGGCCACCCAGCACCACGACGTCATTTCCGTCTTGCCCGACGGCCGGCGTGTTTATGAGTTTCACCCCTGGGAGAAAAAACTGGAACTGGCCGATACCTACATTTACACGGATGTCTCGGTCTATGCCTACCTGAAAAGACTCAAGGGCATTGGAGAAAGCATGGCGGACTACAAAAGCATCTGGTACTATTATTGATCCCTGCCAAATTTTTCTTGAGATCCCGAATTTTCCTTTTCGGCCAGAACTCTAGAGTATGGAATACAAATAAAGACTAAATTCTCGTTTACTTCTGCAGCTCCGCAGCCACTTTTTCAACTTCACTCCAGACACGGAGGATGTTTCCTCCCCATATTTTTTTGATGTCTTCATTCGAATAGCCCCGTTTTAAAAGCTCGTCGGTGACGTTTCTGGCTTCGCCGTGATTACTGAATCCGGGGATGCCGCCTCCGCCGTCAAAATCGGTGCCGATTCCGACATGATCGATGCCGGCGACTTTAACCACGTGATCGATGTGGTCGACCAGGTCCTTGAGGCCAGTCGGCGGATAGACCTCTTCGATCCCGACTAGTCTCTGATCAAATTCCTCGAGCTTTGGCTGGAGCGCATCCCGCTCTTCCTGGGACATTTGATACATCTCCCGTCTGCCCGGCAGTTCCATTTCTTCCCTCAGTTTAGCCACGGCATCTCTGTGCTCCGGTGTCTCCGCTTTCAAGAAACTGCCGAGGGCCACTATCTGAATCACGCCTCCGTTTTCGGCCAAGGCTTTCAACTGGTCATCGGTCAGGTTGCGGTTGTGTTCATTGAGCGCAGAGCAGCCGGAATGAGAGGCGAAGACGGGGGCTTTGGAAATTTCGATCAGATCCCAGAACGACTTCTCGGAAATATGGGAGACATCGCACATGATGCCCAGCCGGTTCATCTCGGCCACCACCTGTTTTCCGAATTCGGAGATTCCGTTGTGCACCGGTTCGGCGGGGCCTGATGAGTCGCAAATCTGGTTGTGCCGGCTGTGGCTGAGCGTGATGTAGCGGGTACCCAGATCGTAGTATTTTTCAACCAGAGACAGATCTTCGCCAATCGCAATGCCATTTTCGATGCCGATCATGATCACCCTCTTGCCCGAGGCGGCGATCCTCTCGACATCGGCCGGAGTTGTGGCCAGCTCGCAGCGGTCAGGGTACATGTCTTCGGCCAGACGGTGAATGGCCTCGAATTTGGTCATGGCAGTTTCGTAGGATCTCTGATAGTCATTTGCATATTCGCTGCTGTTTCCAACATAGACGGCCAGAAAAACGCCGTCCATCCCCCCCCGCTCCATCTTGGTCAGATCGCATCTGAGCCTGGGATTATCGATTCCCGGATCCATGTCTTCGGTGGCATAATTTGTACCGATATCGACATGGGTGTCGATGGTGATGGCCGCATCATGAATGTCGACAGGCTGCTTGTCACATGAGACACACAGAATCATGCAGACAGCAAAACAGATAGCGATGTGTTTTTGAATCTTCATTTCATTTCCCTCCTCGGAATCTC
>CBFDBS010000138.1:0-7126 GCA_965603105.1 uncultured bacterium | reverse complement strand
AGCCTTTCTGCCGGTCAGGAACGGGCGATTATGAGGGCCCTGTCCAAGGCACCGCAGGAACGTCAGCCGACGGCAGGAGAACTGATCCAGGATCTACTTCAGGGTGGCGCCGTGGGACGCGGATTTATCGACACGCCCAATCAACGTCTGGCCGTCGCTCATATTTCCTATATCCGGGGCGCAGAGGATTTGACTGATGTTCCTGTCGATATCCGGAATGGAGTGCCTCTTAAACTGGGTGATCTGGCCGAACTGACTGAGGGTTTTCCTCCTCCCATAGGAGATGCCATCATCAACGACGGCCCGGGGATTCTGCTCATTGTCGAGAAACAGCCTTGGGGGAATACCCTCGAAGTGACAAAAAAAATCGAGGAGGTCCTGGATTCCCTGCGGCCCGGACTCAAGGATATCGATGTCGATTCGACAATCTTCCGGCCGGCCACATTTATCGAGATGTCTTTGAAAAATCTCAACCGGGCTTTGCTCATAGGATGTCTATTAGTGATAGCCGTACTGGCCTTTTTTCTCAACGATTGGCGGACAGCCTTGATCAGTGCTCTGGCCATTCCAACTTCCTTGATCATCGCCGCCCTCATCCTGAACTATCGTGGGGGAACCATCAATACCATGGTGCTGGCTGGCCTCATCATTGCTTTGGGTGAACTTGTCGACGACGCCATCATCGATGTCGAAAACATTATGCGCAGATTGCGGCTGAACAAATCGTTGGGAAATCCGGAGTCCGCTTTCAAAGTCGTCCTCAAAGCCTCATTGGAAGTCCGAAGTGCGGTTGTCTACGGCAGCGTGATCGTTGTCCTCGTTCTGATGCCTGTCTTTTTTCTGACGGGATTGTCGGGATCCTTCTTTCGGCCCCTGGCACTCTCTTACGTTCTAGCCATCCTTTCTTCATTGTTTGTCGCTCTGACCATCACTCCGGCGATGTCGTTGATTCTGCTGCCTCGGGCGGTGAAGCGTAAAGAATCTCCGCTGTTGACGTGGTTGAAAGAAAAATACGAGCGTCTTTTGCCTAAACTGATCGATCATCCGAAGAATGTTTTTGCCTTTCTAGCGGTTGCACTTGTCTTGACACTTGTCACCATTCCTTTCCTGGGAGAGGAGTTTCTGCCGCATTTCAAGGAATACGATTTTCTGATGCACTGGGTGGAAAAACCCGGAATATCCATAGAAGCCATGGATCGAATCACCGTCCTGGTCAGCAAAGAGCTGCGTTCTATCCCGGGAGTGAGGAATTTCGGAGCCCATATCGGACGGGCGGAGGTCGCAGATGAGGTCGTCGGCCCCAATTTTACGGAACTCTGGATCAGTCTAGATCCCGACGTGAAGTATGAAACTTCAGTGGCTAAAATCCAGGAAGTTGTGGACGGATATCCCGGATTGTACCGTGATCTTCTGACTTATTTGAGAGAACGCATAAAAGAGGTTCTTACCGGTTCCAGTGCCACGTTGGTCATCCGCATTTATGGAGAAAATCTCGATGTTCTCCGTGACAAAGCCGAGGAAATCCGGGCCAGCATTGCAGACGTTAAAGGAGTCGTTGACCTGAAGGTCCAGCCCCAGGTCCTGGTCCCTCAAATTGAAGTTCACTTCCGGCCGGAAAAGGCTGCTCAGTTCGGGCTGACGGCGGGCGAAGTCCGGAGAGCGGCGACCATCATTATGAATGGAATCAAAGTCGGCGAATTTTATGAGGACCAGAACATTTTCGATGTTGTGGTTTGGGGAGCTCCTCATGTCCGCTCCAATCTGGATGCCATTCGCTCTTTGAAAATCGAGACACCGACAGGCGGTGTTGTCCCCTTGAGAGATGTGGCCGATGTTTATATTGCTCCGACACCTAATCAGATCATGCGCGAATCTGCCTCCCGCTATACTGAAGTGACCTGTAATGTCCGGGACCGTGACCTCGGGAGTGTTGCCCGGGATATCGAAAACAAGGTCAAAAACATTCCTTTCGATCGGGGATATCACCCTGAAATACTGGGCGAATACGCCGCACAGAGAGCGTCCAGGCGTCAAATATTGGCCTTATCCATTCTGGCTTTGCTCGGAATTTTCCTGATTCTTCAGTCGGATTTTCAATCCGTCAGACTGGCCCTGTTGGTCGTCGTCGGGCTTCCGTTCGCTCTGATAGGCGGAGTTCTGACCGCAGTTTTCAGTGGGGGAGTCCTCTCCCTTGGCTCTCTTATAGGATTTGTGACCGTTCTGGGTGTTGCCGCCCGAAACAGCATCATGCTGATCAGTCATTACCGGCACCTCGAGAAGGAAGAGAATCAACTCTTTGGATTAGATCTTATCATTCGCGGTTCCAAGGAGAGGCTGGCGCCAATTTTGATGACGGCTATGACTACGGCTCTCGCCTTGATGGCCATAGTTGTCGGGGGGAACCGTCCCGGCCAAGAAATCGAGCACCCTATGGCATTAGTGATTCTGGGTGGCTTGGTCAGCTCAACTTTGCTCAACTTGCTGGTCATGCCCGTTCTTTACTGGAAATTCGGCAAAGTGGATAGTCAAGAAAAAGAGTGATCGATTGAGAATCAATTTTGTCAAAACCATGTCAACGGAAAAAAGATTTCTGTGGAGTTTTCTTCTTTTTTATTGCTTTTTTTCACTTATTGCTTGCGGCGGCAAGAATCGGGAGGAACAAATGATGGTTGAAAGAGATTTTCTGGGGATTCAGGCGAATATGCTTTTTTTCTATTACCAAAATCTGGATGCGGCCGAGAAATTCTATCGTGATATTTTGGGATTGGAAGTTGTTCTGGACTATGGTTTTGCCAAAGTCTTGAAGGTTTCGAAATCACTTTATTTAGGTCTGGTCGATGAATCAAAGGGAATGCACAGAGCAAGCGAATCCAAAACCGTCACCCTGTCGACAGTGACCGAAGAGATCGATGAGTGGTATGAGTATCTTCTCAACAGGGAAGTGTTGATGCACCGTCCGTTGAGTGATTCGTTGCGGCTCCCAATACGGGGATTCGTGGCTCTGGATCCCGAAGGCTATTTCCTTGAATTCGAGACTTTCCTGCCGCATCCTCAAAACGAAAAGCTCTTGCCCAGATTATCGTCCGCCAACGCCGTTTATCCTCAAGAGGGAGAGCAGTCTCCCAGGCCGAAAAATCTCGGCATTCTGGCCAACATCATCTGGCTCTACTACATGGATCTCGATGAAGCACAAAGATTCTATGAGGGTGTATTCGGATTTGAACTTCTCGTTGATCAAGGGTTCGCCAAGGTGTACGGCAGTTCTCCCACAGCTTATATCGGGCTTGTAGATCAAGCCCATGGTCTCCACAAGTTTTCCGAGGAAAAAGCGGTCACTCTCTCTTTCATTTCCGAAAAAATCGACAGCTGGTACAAATATCTTGTGGACAAAGGGCTCGAGATGAAAGAGGAACTGGCCGATTCCGAGACGATTCCAATCCGGGCCTTTGTCACCTATGATATCGCTGGTTATTTTCTTGAGTTTGACCGGTTTCTCGATTCCCCAAGGAACAAAAGAATATTAGATCTCCTGGGCGAGTGATCAACAAAATGTTTGTCAGGAAGGCCTGGACAGCGGAATAATCACTCTTGACGTTTGTATAATCATACAGGAAAAACGTCTTCCGTAAACTTTGAGATGGAACACATTGGTTCCTTGCAGAGTTATAGACACTGAGATCAAAATTCTATAGGGGAGGCCCCATGAAAAAGACGATATGGCCCTTGGTGATCCTATGTCTGATCGTTTCGATTGAGCTTTTCCCATCCGTTTCGAGCCAGGAATCCCTTTCCGACCTGTACGCGTCGGGGACAATCCAGCTTGTCCCAGAATTGATCATCGATGAAAATTCCATGGAAGGGAAGCACTTCTTCCAGGCTGTAATCGAAATTGCCCTTGATGAAGAGGGCTTCGTCTATGTGTCCGATTATCAGGCGAATAATATTAAGAAATTCGATGCATCTGGCGTATTCATCAAAACGATTGGCAGAGAGGGGCAGGGACCGGGCGAATTCAGTTGGCCTTGGGAGATTGCGGTTTCCAGAGGCCGGCTCTTCGTTTGGGACATGAGAAACATGCGGATTTGTGTCCTGAGTTCTGATGGGGCTTTTATCAAAGCGGTCAAAATCCAAATTCAGGATGGGCGTCCGGAAAAGTTGGAAGCGCTTCCCAATGGAAATATCGTGATCGAAATGGAAAAAATTCACTATCAGGATATAGACAAACCTCAGGACAGAACAATCTCAATTTATTCCCCCACCCTTGAGCTCAAAAAGACCTTCTATAGCCAGCAGGTCTGGAATAACAAATATATGAATATTGAAGGCCGGTTCACCAATCTTCCCCAGCCTTTCGCTCAGCTGGTTCACTGGGGAGTTTCGCCGGAGGGGCAGATCGCTGTTGGATTCCCCAAAGCCTACGAAATCGAATTATTCAATAGTGAGGGATCCAGGCTTTCCTCCTTCGAGCACAGATACGAACCGGTAAAAGTCACCGAAGAAGATAAGAAAATGTTTTTCAGTGGCATCTCCTATTCGACAAGCACAAGCGGCGGCGCTGTCAGCCGCAAGCAGGGGGCTCCGGATTCAATGGTGAAGAACACGGTTTTTCCGAAATTCAAGCCCCCATTCAACAGCGTCTTTGTCGACGGAGAAGGGAACATTCTGGTCAGACTTCATGGGAACGAGCGCCAAAAAGAAAACTTTAATTTTGATGCTTTTCGTTCAGATGGAAGTTTTATTGGAAACGTCCAGATTTTTGGGGAGAAAACGTTTCTTGGGCAAAGCGGGACAGTCTTCGAAGATCATTTCGTTTGGATGCAGGACAGAGATGAGGACGGATTGATTTCAATTGTGAAATACAGGATTTCCAAACAGTGAGCGGTTCTATTTTACGATTTGTGTGTACAGCCAATAGAGAAAAGTGATTGTATAAAAAGCAAACAGAACCCAGACAAGAATAGAAAATGTTTCATTCAGCCTTTTGAAAAATGGAGAGCGCTCTTTCTTGTTCCAGTTCATCCGGGAAAGAACGTAGACTACCGCTAAAATCGCCAGAAAGAACAGCCATCTTCGCATCGCGGTTTTAAACTTTCAACATCTCACCGGTTGAGAAGGCATTATCAGAGATAGAGCGACGTCCGTCAAGTCACCGTTGAACAGTCCTGTCTTGACCCATTTCTTTTCTTTATGATATGTTCCACTTTAATTGGGGACAGGCCCCGATTTCTTGAGAGGAGGCAGATCATGGAT
Organism: uncultured bacterium; assembly: GCA_965603105.1. GTDB lineage: Bacteria > Acidobacteriota > Aminicenantia > Aminicenantales > Aminicenantaceae > CBFDBS01. The sequence continues at coordinate 1,876 of CBFDBS010000138.1, read as the reverse complement.
TTTAAAAAATATTTTGTTACGGGTTTTATTTTGTGTTTTGTCTTTGTTTTCTTTTCTGTGAGTTCGGCAGAGACAATCAAATTCGCCAGATATCCGAACATCTGCGACGGGAAAATAGCCTTCACCTATCATGGAGATATATGGGTAGCCAACCAGGATGGCTCCAGTCCGTACAGGCTGACCGACCACGTGGCCATGGACATTCATCCTCGCTTTTCGCCTGATGGACAGTGGATCGCCTTTTCCAGTGACCGGATGGGAAACTCCGATCTCTGGCTGATCCCGGTCAAAGGTGGAGAAGCCCGACAGCTCACCTTTCACAACTCCAATGATACTTTGGTCAACTGGACTCCCGACGGAAAAGAACTGATTTTCAGCACGTCCAGAAAAGGGACTTTCTCCAGTCCCCTCTATACTGTGGATCTAGAGGGAGGTCTTCCGCTGCCCATGGATATCGATGTGGGTTCGACAGGAATGATCTCTCAGGATGGAAAGCTGCTGGCCTTTAACCGTTTGGGTTTCAGATATTGGAGGAAACATTACAGAGGCAATAACAACACCGATATTTGGATTCAGGATCTGGCCAGCAAAAAGATCACCCATCTTACGGACACCGACGTTAAAAAATTTAGGGAACATACCCAGGATGCTCATCCCATGTGGGGGAGTGACGGTTTGATTTATTTTATGTCTGAGAGGGATGACATTTTCAACCTGTGGAAGATCTCTCCCGAAGGAGGATCCCCTGAGCAAGTGACTTTCCATAAAAAAGATGGAATCCAGTATCCTTCCATCAGTCCAGATGGAAGTACGATCATCTATGAAAATGAATTCGAGCTATGGAGGTATGATGTCGGTCAATCGGAAACCCGAAAGATCCCTATTTCCATCGATTTCGACAATAAAGAAAACCTGGTCGAATACATCCATGTCGATTCCAAGGCTGATGGTTTTGCGCCGTCTCCTGACGGCGGGTATCTGGCTGTCGATTTTCACGGGGAAATTTTCCTTGTTCCCACCGATCCTGAAGTGGGGGAGAAGAAACAGATCACAGCTTCACCCTGGCGGGACAATCAGCAGGTGTTATCTCCCGATGGGAAACGTCTTGCCTATGTTTCCGATGAGTCGGAAGACTGGGAAATCTGGATTTATAACCTTCAAACGGAGCAGAGACAAAAGTTGACTGAGCACGGCAATTCAAAAAGTGGATTGATCTGGTCGAAAGATTCGAAAAAATTGGCCTGGACAGCTTCCAACCGTCTTTATATCAGCGATATCGCAGCGGGAACATCGAATGAATTGGCGTACAACGATGCCAACGGCTTCCGGCTTCAAGACTGGTCGGAAGACGGGAAATGGTTGGTTTATTCAAGGTCTGACGATGACTCTAATTATGATCTTTATCTGTTCAACATCGCAGAAAAAAAAGAATTCAATGTCTCGCAAAATCCTTTCAGAGAAACCGCAGGCCTCTTTACTTTAGACCACAAACACCTTGTCTTCACTTCCAGTAGAGACAACGGGATTTCTCATCTTTTTGTGCTCCCGCTCGAAAGACAGAACGAAGACCCGAATGATCCGGTTGTTAAAGCAAAACAGAAACAGAAGGAAGCTCCAAAGGCCAAAGAGAGCATTGAGAAATCAGTCAGCCTGCCTCTCAAAGTAGACATGGAAAATATCGACAGGAGGGCTGTCCAGATCACCGAAGGAGATAATGGAGTCGGCTCTTTCTTCGTGTCCAAGGATGGACAGAAAATCTACTTCACAAGCAGTGACGGCAAGGGCCCTGGATTGTTTGTCATCGATGTGGACGGAAAAAACCAAAACAAACTGTCCGATGGAACGTTCAGAAATCTCTCCATGACTGCCGATGGAA
>CBFDBS010000137.1:0-7135 GCA_965603105.1 uncultured bacterium | reverse complement strand
CGCCTTTTTTATGCTATAGAAAAATGAAAGGGAGAAAGACGATGGAACAAAAAGAAGCTTTGATCCAGGATTCCACTTCTATTTTTGAGGAAATTGAAATTCAGCTGGATGCTCTACTGTCTGAAAAAAGACAGAAGATTCAAGAGGATCTCGAAAACAAAATTGAAGTGGAAAAGAAAGAAGCCGAAGATCAGATATCCATGCTTGAAAAAGAAATGACAGAAGAGAGAGACTCCCTCAACCACTACCGGTTGACCATGACGGAGTACGAAAACGATAAAAAGAAGATCAAAGATAAAATCAAGGAGCATCTGGCCAAAGCCATGGAATATCAGCCGCAGATCGAATCTCTGACTGCCCAGACTTTCGATGAGTTGAAAAAGGTCATGGAACTCAATAAACAACTTGAAGAAATCCATGCCGCGGCCGTAACAGTCGCGGATTCCGTAAAACAAAAACTGGAAGATAAATACGGAATCAAACCTCCGGTCAGTGAAACCTTTGAAAACGATGATGTCCAGTTCAACCTGGATGGAGAGCTCGAAAAACTCAAGAAGATAAAAGAACTCCTCGGTCAGAATTCTTATGAAATCAGTGATAATGATGACGGGAACCATGACTCTAACCTGGTGCCTTCTCCCATTGCGGAAGACGTAAAAGAAGAATTGGCGACAGAAGAAGAGTTCGAGAAAGCCGATGAGGAAGAGGTGACGCTCGAGAAAGATGGAACGGAAGACCAAGTGGAGATGGAAGAGCCTCTTGAAGAGATGGAGAGTGTTGGGGAAGATACTCAAGTCAAGGAAGATGAGTCAGAATTCCAAGTGGAGATAGCAGATCCTGTTGAGGAAATTGAAAGTAGTGAAGAAGAAGCTCATGCCGAAAAAGAAGAGTCAGAAGCCGGAGTGGAGACTGAAGAAGTAGCGGAAGAGATGGAAAAAGTCGAAGAGAGTTCGGAAGAAATTGAAGTTTTGATGAATAATCTGGAGAGTTTCAGAAAAGTCAAAGAAGGGGATAAAAACATCAAGCTGACTTATTTTGAAAGTGGAAGCAAAAAATTACTGGATGGCCGAGAGGTCGTAGATACCATCGCCAAAACGATTACAGAAGCCGACGGGCTTTTCAATCAATTGACCGGTTCGGATTCTCCCAAGGAACAGTTCTTCTCCAAGCAGGAAATTCTATGGCACCAGGAGACGCTGCGAGAGTATATTCAAGAAGCATTCCAGATGTGCGAAAAAGACCAGGCCGCATTCCCACAATTTCTTGACAAAGTTTTCAATCTGGAAGTGTTGCAAGACCTCTACTCAAGATTGAGTCAAGAGAACTGGAGCAATGCCACGAATTACTCTTCGTTCAAGGAACATATCGAGGAGCTGAAAGCCGAATTTCTTGACAAATCTACACCCCAGCTGGATTATCTTCAGTCTTTGACGGATGAGTTGAAGCAGGGATAGCCGGCTTCACTTCATTAAATCGTGGGATTTTGTCGAAAGAGAAGAAAGGTAGTCCTTGAGCGATTCTCTGTGCGAAGCTGAAAAATCTATGAATTTGATTCCAGAATAAAACAGAGGCTGCTCTCCCTCCCTTGTTGAATAGATGACATCTCCCTTTGCTTTTATGGCTTTATTCCCCAGGACAAGGATGAGCGTGATCAGGTCTTCTCTACTCAAAGGATCCTTGGTGCGGATCTTTATTCCTCCCATACTCAGATCGACTGTTTTTGTGACTTTTTCGTTTCCATTGGTAGTGAAAATCATAAGGCTTGAATTGAGGAAGCGTCGGAATTTCCGTCTATCTTGGCTATTGCTGATCAAAAAAGGAGGAATGGTTTCCGTTTTGATGGCTTCACTATCATCTGTCCCTGTGAAAATACTGATCGTGTTTTTCTCTCTTTGTTCATAATCTTTCCTGATACTTGCCATCAGATCTTCATGATCGATGTTTTCTTTTCTATCTTGGGCTTTTTCCCCGTAGGCTCCGGGATAGACACTGATATTGTCTTTATCCATTCCGGCTGCTGGCGAGTCGTCAGTCAAAAATGAGAGCGTTTTTCTTTTCCCCTTGGCTATGGCAAGAGCCATATCCGCCTCGTCTACTAGCTTTTTAAGGGTGTTTTTTGTGATGGCTTCAGGGGATTTGAAAGTGTTTTTAGTGAAATTGGTGATGCCAAAACTCATAGTCAGGTTGCGCCGCGGCTGGATCTCCTGGCCTTCGAAGTACTGCTCTGAAACTTTTCGCCGCAACCGTTCGGTGATTATAAAGGCTTCTTCTTTACTTTTGATCGAGGGCAGGAAAAAAAGAAACTCTTCACCTCCGTAGCGGCACAAGAGGTCCTCTTCCCTCATGGAAGACTTGAGCAGGAGGGCCAGCTCCCGGAGGAGTCTATTTCCAGCAGAGTGTCCCTGTTTGTCGTTGAAGTTCTTGAACCAATCGACGTCGCCCATGACCATGGCATAGCAGTAGTCCTCTTGATGGCGTTTGCTTTCTATTTTCAGTTTTTGGATTACTTTTTCAAAGAAAGGATCAGGGCGCAGAAGTCCGGTCAAAGCATCATATTGAATGAGGTTCAGCTTGGTGATAGCGATTGAAATGTGCTCGCAGAGCTGGCGTAAAATCTGTTGGTCATCTTTGGTGAAAAAGAGAACTGACCCATCTTCGCTGGTCTTGTTATAGACTTCCAGTAGACCGATCACTTCCTGTTCGAATATGATGGGTGTGCAAAGGATACTTTCCAGAGAGAAATTGAGCTGTATGGCATAGCGCTGAGAAAACCGATCGTCGGTCTGAGGTGAGGCTGTGTTGATTTCTTGCGCGTTTTGAACGGATGAGGAGGCAAAATCCAGGGAATTGAGAGGCACGATGGACTTTGTGAAATCGGGATAGGACAGGATTGTGTCGTTCCAAACGAGTGGCTTCAGGAATTTGCCCAGAGTTTCGTTTTCGTCGAGGAGATAGATGGAAATACCCTGAGAACTAATGATTTCTTTGATGTCGAAGACAATGTCTATCAAACTCGTGATGTCATTGGCTGTATAGAGTCTTTTGAGGATGTCCTCAACCTTTTGCCTTTCTTTTTTCAGTCCGACAAATTGCTTCTGGATGGATATCCTTTTCTCCAGTTCGGCCACAACCGCGTTTTGAATTCCGCTGTTGATCTCCTTGAGCTGGATGAAAATTTCGTTGAGTTTGTCCTTTTTTTCTTCGTTGGCTCGGCGGAGGTCCTTGACTTCATTCAACAGACAGGAGTACTCGATTGCCTTTTTCAGGATGCGGCCCAGACCATCGGCTTCTCCGTCGTGAAAGGGAGAAGTGTAAAAGTTGACATAGCGGTCTCTCGGCCAGGTTTGCATGACCTCTTTAATTTTCTTCTCTTTGGGACCTGTGAGGATGATTCCGGTGGATTTATCAAACAGATCGCCGACAAGTGAGTAATAGGCCTCGGAGTGATCGATTATAGCGATGGTGTAAGTCTTGGATTGTACGAGGAAAATGACCTCTTCGATGCTGGTCACTTTGTCCACTGTGCCCAAGCGGCTGCACAGTTTGTTCAGAAGGAGTGTTTCCGTTTGGTTTTTATTGAAGATAAGAATTTTAACGTCAGACACAGTAATAACCATTCTTGGAAATGTTAGAAAGCCTCCGCTTTTTCAAAGAGATATCAAACCTTGGCTTGAGTCCGATCTCTTTGTTTATATAGACTTTATTAAGTCCCTACCTTTTCCACCTGAATCTTATCTTTTTTTTTTCCTGTTAGTCAAGACTTTTTTCAAGAATTTTGGGATTAATTCTTTTGGTTTTCTTCCATCTGAGCTCGAATATTCGCTACCGGCCGGCGGGCCCGGATTCCCTCGAGGTAGATTCGAGAAGGTTAAACCTTCAATGGTCGTTTCAACCATTCGTTTATTTTGCCTGCACGACTGTACACTTGGACCGTTTTACGTTTTCTGGGGCTTATGCTATATTCATGCTGAGATGGTTAGAGTGAGATTTGCACCCAGTCCCACGGGGTATCTTCACATCGGGGCTGTGCGCACGTGCCTGTTCAATTGGCTTTTTGCCAGGAACAATCGAGGGCGCTTTGTCCTTCGCATCGAGGACACCGATACAGCCAGATCATCAGCGGAGATGAGCCAGATCATCCTTCAAGGAATGGAATGGCTGGGATTGGATTGGGATGAAGGACCGGTATTTCAATCGGAGAGGAGCGATCTGTATAGAAAAAAAGCGAAAGAACTGATTGAAAACGAGAAAGCCTATCATTGCTTCTGTCTTCCGGAGGATATTCAGGAAAGGAAAAGAGGAATTGAAAGAAGCTGGATATACGACAGGCGGTGTCGGTCGCTTTCTTCCGGGGAGAAGAAAAAATTCGAATCCATGGGAAGGAATGGTGCCGTGCGTTTCCGTGTGCCTGAGGGAGAGACTCGTTTTGATGACCTGATCCATGGCTCAATTACCGTCAACAACAGCACGATCGAGGATTTTGTTATCCTCCGCAGCGACGGATTGCCCACCTATCATCTCTCAGTTGTCGTGGATGATGATGAGTCAGGCATCTCCCATATCATCCGTGGAGATGATCATATCTCGAACACACCCAAACAGATCCTCCTTTATCAGGCCCTAGGAGTCAAACCTCCCGAGTTTGCCCATTTGCCGCTTATCCTGGGGCCGGACAAAAAAAAATTAAGCAAAAGACATGGTGTCATGTCAATTCTGCAGTTCCAGGAACAGGGTTATTTTCCTTTGGCGGTCCTCAATTATCTGGTGCAGATGAGCTGGGAGCCGGGAGATGGGGAGCGGATTTACTCTGTTGATGAAATGATCAAGCGATTTTCACTGGACAGAGTGAGCAGGAGCAGCCCTGTTTTTGACAATATTAAACTCGAGTGGTTCAACGGAAAGTTGATTTCAGAGATGAGTGCCGAAGAACTTGCCCCCTATGTCAGAGATGAGTTGGAAAAGAAAGGACTCTGGAGAATAGAATGGGAGAGAGATGAGAGAGTATGGTTTTTCAAATTCATCGATGTTTTAAAAGAGAGGAGCCGGACATTGCCTGATTTCAGCCACCGCGGGAGGCCCTTTCTGTCGGACGACTTTGACTATGAACAAGCGGCTGTCGATAAGCATCTGCAGGACGACCGGCTTGTCCGCTTGATAGAAAAATTCAGGCAGGATCTGAAAAACATCAAGGATTTTACAGCGGATAGAATCGAACAATGCCTCCGAAAGAGGGCGGAAATCGAGGACATTAAGGCCGCGCTCCTCATTCATGCAACGAGAGTGCTCGTTTTGGGAATGGCGGTGAGTCCCAGTCTTTTCGATGTGCTCGAGCTATTAGGAAAGGAAAGGACTCTTAGCAGGCTGGGGCGGTTGGACGGATTATTTTCCATCGGATGAATGGGCCCCAACGCGTTGAAAAGATAGATAATTAAGGAGAACCACTCCTACTGAGGAGGCGAGGATGAGAGAGTACAAGGAAATCAGAGCGCCGCGTGGAATAACTCTTAACTGCAAGGGCTGGCCGCAGGAAGGGGCTCTGCGCATGCTGATGAACAATCTGGATCCCGATGTGGCTGAAAAGCCGGAGGATCTCATCGTTTATGGAGGAACGGGCAAAGCGGCCCGGAATTGGGAATGTTTCGATGCGATTGTTGAAAGTTTGAAGAGCCTCGAAGGAGATCAAACTCTCATTGTCCAATCGGGAAAGCCCGTGGCTGTATTCAACACCCATGCCGAGGCTCCAAGAGTTTTGATCGCCAATGCTCAAATTGTCCCCCAGTGGGCGACCTGGGATGAATTCCGCCGCCTGGAGGCGAAGGGATTGACCATGTACGGTCAGATGACTGCCGGAAGCTGGATCTACATCGGGACTCAAGGGATACTGCAAGGGACCTACGAAACCCTGGCTTCAGTGGCCGCCAAACATTTCGGTGGATCTTTAAAGGGGAAGCTGGTTTTGACCGCGGGACTGGGAGGGATGGGTGGAGCCCAGCCTCTGGCCGTGACCATGAATGAAGGTGTGGCCATCGTGGTGGAGGTGGACGGCGCCAGAATTCAGAGACGTCTTGAGACTCAATATGTGGACACTATGGTGACTGAATTGGAAGAAGCTCTCTTGCTTGCCTCCAGAGCTGTGGAAAAAGGGGAGCCTTTATCCATTGCGCTTTTGGGGAATGCTGCCGACATCCTTCCTGAGTTTATAAAGCGAGGAATAACGCCCGATGTTCTCACTGACCAGACTTCGGCCCATGATGAGCTGAATGGATATGTTCCTCATGGCCTGCCATACTGTGAAGCACTGCTGCTCAGAGAGAAGAATCCAGAGGAATACATCCGGCGGTCCTATCAATCCATGGCCGTTCATGTTGAGGCCATGCTTGAGCTGCAGAAAAGGGGAGCCAAAACCTTTGACTACGGGAACAACATCCGCGGTCAGGCACAGAAAGGGGGAGTGGAAGATGCGTTTTTGATATCCGGTTTTGTTCCGGAGTACATCCGCCCCCTGTTCTGTACCGGAAAGGGGCCATTCAGGTGGGCCGCACTGTCAGGAGATCCTCAGGATATATATGTGACCGATGAGGCTGTATTGAAGGAATTTCCGGAAGACTCGACACTCCACCGCTGGATCACAAAGGCCCAAAAGAGGGTGAAATTCCAAGGTCTTCCTTCCCGTATCTGCTGGTTGGGTTACGGAGAAAGGGCCCGGTTTGGTGAGGTCATCAATTTTCTGGTCAAAACGGGAAAAATCAGCGCGCCGGTTGTCATCGGCCGAGACCACCTCGATTCAGGATCGGTCGCTTCTCCTAATAGGGAGACAGAAGGGATGAAGGATGGTTCGGATGCCATTGCCGACTGGCCCATCATCAATGCCCTTCTGAATGCGGTTTGCGGAGCTTCCTGGGTGTCTGTTCATCACGGAGGGGGGGTGGGAATCGGACTGTCCATTCATGCCGGCATGGTGATTGTCGCTGATGGCCAAGACTCGACAGCCCTCCGTTTGGAAAGAGTATTGACCGTTGACCCAGGATTGGGGGTTGTCCGTCACGCGGATGCGGGGTATGATGAGGCCATCCGCTGTGCCCGGGATAAAGGGATAAAAATTCCCATGCTCGACTGAATTTTTTTGCAGAAAACC
>CBFDBS010000136.1:0-7158 GCA_965603105.1 uncultured bacterium | reverse complement strand
CCCCCGCTCAGTGATATATCTCTCTTCGCATTTGTCATGGATACGTACGGCTGGCTCTCCATCCTCCCACCTCTTCTGGCCATTTTTCTGGCCATTAAAACAAAGCATGTTTATATTTCCCTGACTTTCGGCATCTGGCTGGGCTGGACAATCATTCACAACTGGAACCCTCTAACCGGCCTCATCCAGACCGTCAACGCCCTCATCTCCGTGTTCCAGGATGCGGACAACACACGGGTCGTTCTCTTCTCGGCCATGATCGGAGCCATCATCACCTTCACCCAGTACTCAGGAGGCATGAAGGGCTTTGTCAACTGGGTGATCGGCAAAGGTTTAGTTAAAACCCGTAAATCGGCAGGGCTTTTGGCCTGGTTTCTGGGTTTTGTCATCTTCATTGAATCCAGCATCTGCGTTCTCGTTTCCGGAGCCGTATCCAGGCCCATTTTCGATAGACTCAAAGTCTCACGTGAAAAATTGAGTTACATCCTCGACTCCACCTCCGCACCCAAATGCATCCTCATCCCCCTCAATGCCTGGGGAGCCTTCGTCATCGGGCTTCTTGTCACCCAAGGGGTGGACAATCCCGTCAGGATGCTCGTCTCCTCCATGCCTTTCAACTTCTATGCCATCATAGCGCTGCTCATCGTTCTTTTCGTCGTCTTGACAGGTAAGGATATCGGTCCCATGCGCGAAGCGGAAAAGAGAGTCTGGAATGAGGACAAACTCCTCCGCGACGGCGCCGAACCGCTCATATCCGATGACGGGATTATGATGGATGCCAAGAAAGGCGTTCCCCCCAGGGCCATCAACATGATCCTCCCTGTCGTTGTCATGGTGGTCATGATGCCCATCGTCCTGATTATCACCGGCAAGGGCAACCTGATGGAAGGCTCAGGATCGCTGTCTGTCCTCTGGTCCGTCATCGCCGGCCTAGGAGTAGGCGCGATCTCCTACAGGGCACAAGGGATTCTGAAGACCAAGGAGATCACAGACCTCTTCATGAAGGGAGTCGGAGGACTCATTCCCCTGGCCTCTCTGATGGTTCTGGCCTTTGCCATCGGCGACACCTGCGACGCCTTGGGCACCGGTCCTTTTGTGGCTCAGGCCGCCAAGTCGACTCTGCCCGTCGGAGTCATTCCGGCCGTGCTCTTTCTTGTCTCCTGTTTTATCGCCTTTTCCACAGGAACCTCATGGGGAACTTTCGCCATCATGATCCCCATCGCCGTCCCCATGATCGGCCTGATCGGCCTCCATCCCGGACTGACCATCGCCACCGTTCTGGGTGGAGGAGTTTTCGGTGACCACTGCTCGCCGATTTCCGATACGACTATTATCTCTTCGATGGCCTCGGCCACCGACCACATCGACCATGTCCGCACACAGCTTCCCTATGCCTTGATCGCGGGCGGACTGGCCATAGGACTTTTCCTCCTTTTTGGATTTATTTTATGAAGTTATCCCAAATTCTGGAGTGAAGGAACTGAAAAGATAACAAGAACTTTTAACAACCACTGGAGTCCCCGGCATAAAAAAGTCAAGGGAAGAGGTGGAAAGAATGAAAAAGGGGAGGCATCATGAAAAAAGGCTTGATATTCTGTTTTTCTCTCTTTCTTTTTCTGAGCGGTGAATTTCTCTTCTCTCAAAATCCGACCCAGGAGGAAAAACCCTGGGAGTGGAGTTTGGAAAGAATTCTCTCCGAGGTGGGGAAAGTCAGAGCCGGAAAGGACCTGACACCCAAAACCTGGCCCAAAGGCGCCCGGGTGGCTGTCGCCCTGTCTTTCGACTTCGACTCCGAAACAAACGCCTTGAGGGATTTGGAACTCTCTCCCGGCACTTTTTCACAGGGAGAGTACGCCGCGCGGGTGTCCGTCCCCAGAATTCTGGCTCTGCTGGATAAATATTCAATCCCCGCTTCATTCTTCGTCCCGGCGGTCAGCGCTCTCCTCCATAAAGAAGAGATCGAGGCCATTACCGAGAGCGGCCGCCACGAGATCGGGCTACACGGCTGGGTGCATGAGAGAAACTCCCTTCTCGATGAGGAAGAAGAGAGAATACTGATGAAGAAATCCTTTCAAACGTTGAAGGAATTGACCGGCAAAGCCCCGACCGGAATCCGGACACCTTCCTGGGACTTCAGCCCCTCGACACTCAAAATCATAATGGAAATGGGCCTTATCTATGACAGCAGTTTGATGGCCGATGACCGACCCTATGAACTCCTCCAAGAAGGCCGGCCGACCGGTGTCATCGAACTTCCTGTGGAGTGGCTTCTCGACGATTATCCCTATTTTGGCTTTTCCAGGTATTCGGCCGTCCGTCCCCACATCAAACCTATGGATGTCTTCGAAATCTGGGCGGCCGAGTTCGATAAAGCCTACGAAGAAGGAACTCTCTTCGTCCTGACCATGCATCCCAAGTACATCGGCCACCGGAGCCGGATGGTTTTGCTTGAAAAACTCATCCAGCACATATTATCATACGAGCATGTTTGGTGGGCAACCCATGAGGACATCGCTCTCTTTGTCAAGATCAATATAAACGAATGATAATAAGGAGAATAGTCAGCATGAGAATAAAAAACGACCTCATTCCTTGGGGACTCCTCATATCCCTTTTCTCCGCTTCGATCTTTATGCTCTGTTTAATGAACGGAAACCTTTTTTCCTGCACGGCAGCCGTCGTCTCAGGCAAAGCAACGCCTGACGGACGGCCGCTGCTGTGGAAGAACAGGGACACTTCAAATCCGGATAACAAAGTCATATTCCTACGTGGAGAAAAGTTCGGTTTTATCGCCGTCATCAATGCCGGAGACAGAAATGCCGTCAATATCTGGCAGGGAGTCAACAGCCAGGGATTCGCCATCATGAACACCGCCTCGAATGATTTGGCAACGGAAGCACAGGGTGGGGGGGAAAACGGCATTTTCATGAGGCGGGCACTTGGGGCGTGTGCGAATGTTGCCGATTTCGAAGAACTCCTCAAGGCCACAGGCGGCGAGCGGAAAGTTTCAGCCAATTACGGAGTCATCGATGCCCGGGGAGGCGCCTGTTTTTTCGAAACGAGAAACGATTCATTCGTCAAATATGACGCCAACAATCCTGAGACGGCTCCCCAGGGATTTATCGTCCGCACCAACTACGCCTTCTCCGCCCCCGTCGAAAATCAAGGCGGCGGCTACATCCGTTATGAAAGAGCCTCGCTCCTCTTCGAGGAGGCGGCCGCCCGGCAGGAGCTAACCTACAGGTTTATCCTCCGGCTAGCGGCCAGGGATCTTGTCAATGAAAAACTCCACTCCGATCCTTCCTCTGAAGCCGAATTCTCCACACCGTCAAATCCTCTCTATATCAACACCAACGACACCATCAACCGGAATTCGACGATGTCCGTTTCCGTTTTCCACGGCGCCCCCAGTCCAGAGAAAGCTTATCTGGCCACCATGTGGGTTCTCCTTGGACAGCCCGTGGCTTCTGTAGCCGTACCTCTCTGGGCCCAGGCCGAAGGAGTACCGGAGGAACTTTCAGGAGAAGGCAGGGCTCCTCTCTGCGACCTGTCCAGAAAACTCGTTTCCTTCCTCTATGATGACAGTCGAGGGCACATGACTCAATACATGAATGCAACCAAGCTCCTAAAGTACCAGAAATGGGGAGTCCTGGCCACGCTTTTGGCTATTGAAAAGGCGGTCATGGCCGAGACCGACAGCAGGATGGAGGAGTGGAAAAAGACAAGGCCTTCCAGTCAGGATATTCTGGCCTTCGAACAGGAGACAGCCAGACGGGTCCATGAAGCATTGCAACGATCCTTTGCCGATATTTTATCCCAGTAGAGGTTTCAGTCCGGCCAGCTCATCATCTTCCGCTGTTTCGAGCCGACAAGAATCAGGAGCCTGGTTACTCTTCCTTCTTATTCTCAGCGGGTTTATCCGAAGGAAGGAGTCCCATTATTTTTCGGATTTCCCTGTCCAGCTCATCGGAAAGTTCCTCTTTTTCTTTGAGGAGCTTCTTGACATTTTCCCGGCCCTGCCCCAGCCGTTCCCCCTTGTAGGAATACCAGGTCCCGGCTTTTTCGATCAGCCCGACTTCCACTCCGCAGTCGATCAAATCGCCTTCCTTGGAGATGCCCTCTCCGTAAATGATATCGAACTGAGCGGTCCGAAAGGGAGGGGCCATCTTGTTTTTAACAATCTTGACTTTGACCCTGTTGCCGATGACGGTTTCTCCCTCCTTAAGAGCCGCAATCCGTCTGACATCGATTCTGAGCGAAGCGTAGAATTTGAGAGCCCGTCCACCAGTGGTCGTTTCCGGGCTGCCGAGAAAGAAGCCGATTTTTTCTCTTATCTGATTGACGAAAATGAAGCATGTTTTCGAGCGGCTGACGATGGCCGTCAATTTCCGCAGAGCCTGTGACATCAGTCGTGCTTGAAGACCCATATGGGCGTCTCCCATTTCGCCCTCCAGCTCTGCCTTGGGGACCAGAGCCGCTACCGAGTCGACAACAATCACATCCACCGCTCCGCTGCGGACGAGGACTTCGGCGATCTCCAATGCCTGTTCCCCGAAGTCGGGCTGTGAGATGAGCAGAGAATCCACGTCGACACCGATGCTGGCGGCATAGGCGGGGTCCATGGCGTGTTCGGCATCGATAAAAGCGGCCTGCCCCCCCTGTTTCTGGGCTTCGGCAATGACGTGGATGGCCAGAGTCGTCTTCCCCGTCGCTTCAGGGCCGAAAATCTCGATCACCCGCCCCCTCGGGAATCCGCCGATCCCCAGGCTCAAATCAAAGGAAATCGAACCGGTAGGGATGACCGGCACCTTGACGGCCGCATCCCTCTGGCCCATTATCATTACCGCTCCCTTGCCGAACTGTTTCTCTATCTGCAAAATTGCCGACTCTATAGCTCTGTTCTTGGCACCCTGTTTCTCGGCCGCTTCTTCATTGCTCATTCCGCCCTCCTCATAAGTGATTTATTCACCGTGATCGCTTCAGCCTGACAACCGGTTTCCTCTCAGTCCTCAGGCCCCGTAGTCATAAAATCCTTTTCCCGTTTTTCTGCCGAGATAGCCGGCATCCACCATTTTCTTCAACAGGGGACAAGGCCGGTATTTGCCATCCTTGAATCCCTCGTAGAGGACTTCCATAATATCCAGACAGACATCGAGTCCGATAAGGTCGGCCAAGGCCAACGGTCCCATCGGATGATTCATGCCCAGCTTCATCACGCTGTCAATAGCATCCGCTTTTCCCACTCCTTCCATCAGGGCGAAGACCGCCTCGTTGATCATGGGGATAAGGATGCGGTTGGAGATGAAACCGGGAAAATCATTGGCTTCCACGGGAGTTTTTCCCATCTTTTCAGTGAGGCTTTTGACCGTCTCGTACGTTTCCTGACTGGTGGCCATACCCCGGATCAGCTCTACAAGCACCATCAAGGGAACGGGATTCATAAAATGCATCCCCATGAATTGAGCCGCCCTCCCGGTCAAAGCCCCCAGGCGGGTGATGGAGATGGACGACGTGTTAGAGGCGAGGACAATTTCGGGAGCAAGAACTTTATCCAACCGCTGCAGCACGTCCTTCTTCACATCAAAATCCTCCACGACGGCTTCGATCACTAAATCGGTTTCTTTCAAACCTTCGAGATGTGTCGTCGTCCGGATGCGCCCCAGGATGGTTTCCCTGTCCCCTTCGATTTTCCCCTTTTCCGCCAGCTTGGTCAGACTTTTGTCGATTTTTTTTACGGCCCTCTCCAGATAATCCTCACCGATATCGTTAAGGACGACCTCAAATCCGTTTGTGGCCGCCACTTGGGCGATCCCTCCGCCCATGGTTCCCGAACCGACGATTCCTATTCTTTTGATATCCATAGGTCCCCCTCTCTCAGACCAATTCCACTGCCATGGCTACAGCGTCTCCACCGCCAAGACAGAGAGATGCGATTCCCTTTTGCAGGCCTCTGTGTTTGAGTGCATAAATCAGAGTGGTCAAAATCCTGGCCCCGGTCGCTCCGATGGGATGGCCCAGGGCGACGGCTCCCCCATGCACATTGACCCTTTCCCGATCTAAACCGAGTTCTCTGATCAGCACAACCAGTTGGGAAGAGAAGGCCTCGTTAATCTCGAACAGGTCGACATCGGCGGTCTCCCAGCCGACATTCCGGAGGAGTTTCTCGATCGCTACTTTGGGTGCATACATGACCATGTGGGGTTCAACGGGATTTGTGGTTGTGGCTAATATCCTGGCCATCGGAGTCAATCCTTTGCCCTTGACAGCATCGGCCGAGGCGACGGCAACGGCCGCAGCACCGTCATTTAAACTAGACGCATTTCCGGCCGTAACTGTCCCATCTTTTTTAAAGGCCGGGCGCAATTTGGCCAGTTTCTCCAATGTCGCATCCTTCCTGGGCCCCTCATCCACGGCAAAAACGATCGGTTCTCCCTTTTTCTGAGGGATCTCGACGGGCACAATTTCATCCTTCATATAGCCCTTCTCAATGGCGTGCAAGGCTTTTTGATGGCTGCTGACCGCGTAAACGTCCTGTTCTTCCCTCGAAGCTCCAAATTTATCGGCGATGACCTCTCCAGTCAAACCCATATGCTGATCGTCGAAAGCGCACCACAAGCCGTCCAGGATCATGGAGTCCTTCATCTTCAGGTCCCCGAACTTCACTCCCTCACGGGCTCCCCAGAGAAGGTGTGGCGCCTGACTCATGCTCTCCATTCCTCCGGCGACAATGATTTCCTTCTCCTCCAGCCAAATGGCCTGGGCGGCCAGATGCACGGCTTTTAAACCCGAGCCGCAGACCTTGTTGACGGCAAAACAGCTGACGGTCGGCGGCAGCCCTCCTTTAATTGAAGCCTGTTTGGCAGGGGCCTGCCCTATGCCTGCCGAAACGACATTGCCCATGATGACTTCATCGATGTCATCCCCGGCTAAGCCGGCTCTCCTGACCGCTTCGGCGATGGCCATCCCTCCTAAATCAGAGGCCTTGAAACCCTTTAAAGTCCCCAGAAAATTTCCTATGGCTGTCCGGGCAGCCCCGACAATAAAAACATCTCTGACTTCACACATGTATGATTCCTTCCTCAAATGATATTGATATGATCAAAATTCTTTTTATCACAATTGAAATGGGCTGTAAACCATTTCCCCTCCACCGGCCTC
>CBFDBS010000135.1:0-7173 GCA_965603105.1 uncultured bacterium | reverse complement strand
ATATTAACCTGAATTATTCACGAGTCGAGGTTGCTGCAGCTGCGAGGCGTGATGGGTGCAGCTGTGGTCCTTCACCGCAAACCCATCACAACAAAGCAGATGCAGTGAGATCGGCTCGCCCCTGGGGGGTGAATTTGGCCCATTGTTTTTCTTGGTGACATTCAAGGAAAATGGAAAAAAATAAGGTTTGTTGAAAAATATTGTAATATGCAGATTATAGAGAAGGTTGATTACAGGGTCGGCCAAATTTATGAATAGGTCAGGTTAAATGGTTCTCTTTCAATAAGTGTGGGAAAATACCAGAAATGGATGAAGCGACATTGAAGATTTAGCCTTTCAAAATTCTAAAACAGCCATTGAACTTTAGAAGGCGGGATTTCGTAATAATCATTGAGCCTCAAAAACTCAGGAGGAAGGAATGCTGAAAAACTATATCAAGGTAGCTTTACGTAATATCTCCCGAAACAAACTGTATTCTGTTCTCAACATCGTCGGACTGGCCATCGGGATCGCCTGCTGCATCCTGATTCTCTTTTACGTCCAGGATGAACTCAGCTACGATAGATTCAACGATAAAGCCGACAATATCTTCAGGATTGTTCCCACCTTCACAACTTCGGAACGGACGATGTATATGGGAACAAACGCCCATGTCATGGGGCCCATGCTCAAGGAGGAATTTCCCGAAGTCGACAATTATGTCCGTTTCACATCTTATGGATCTCCTAAAGTCCTGACCTATGGCGACATCTCTTTCTCCGAAGAAAAGTTCGTCTGGGCGGACGGCTCGGTCTTCGACATCTTTTCTTTTGAACTTCTCCAAGGGAATCCCAAAGAAGCCCTGGTCAATCCCAACACATTGGTCATCTCAGAAAAGGTGGCGGAAAAATATTTCGGAAACGACAGTCCCCTGGGAAAAAGCATTCAGCTTAATCACAACACTCTTTACACTATCACCGGAGTGATGAAGAACCTCCCCAAAACTTCCCACATTACCCCGGACATTTTGGCTTCGTTCAGCACGCTCGGATTGAAACCGTCCACAAACATAGCCATGGATCTTTTGAACCAGGTCAACTACTACACATATCTTTTGCTCCGGCCCGGGTCCGGTCCAACAATCATGGAGCAGAAATTCACGGAATCCATAAACAAAAAGATTGCCGTTATTCTTAAGTCGCTGGGTGGCACAGCAGAACTGGAACTTCAGCCTCTGACCCGGATCTACCTCCATTCGGACCGGGAAAATGAGCTGGAACGGACAGGCGACATGGCTTATGTTTGGCTTTTCACCGGCATAGGCCTGTTCATCCTCCTTCTGGCCTGCCTCAACTTCATGAACCTGTCCACAGCCCGTTCGGCCAACAGGGCCAAAGAGGTGGGCTTACGCAAGGTGGTCGGAGCCCATAAGCCTCAGCTTGTCCGGCAGTTTTTGGGTGAATCTATGATTTTGACTTTGATCGCCTTCCTCCTGTCCGGACTGCTTGTCATTGTGACTATGCCTGTTTTTCGAAACATCTCGGGCAAGGACCTCACCCTGCAAAGTTTTCTTAACCCTGTTTTCTTGCTCGGGCTTTTTGGACTTTTCTTCATTATCAGTTTGATAGGAGGAAGTTATCCTGCTTTCTTTCTTTCGGCATTCCGTCCTGTGGAAGTCATCCAGGGGACACTGAGAAGAGGGGCTAAAAGCTCAGCCTTGAGGATCGTGCTGGTCTCCTTTCAATTTGCCGTTTCGATCATATTGATTATCGGGACTTTCACCGTTAGCCGCCAGCTCAACTACATCCGCAGCAAAAATTTGGGCTATGACAAGGACCATGTGATCTCCATCCGGATGCGCAATCCCGAAACCCAGAAAAAATTCGAGGCGATCAAAGAAGCCGTCAGACGGTATCCCAGCGTCCTCAACGTCTCCGCTTCGACCTCAACTCCCTTGGGCTTCAATGATTTCAGCGTCCATCATGCCGAAGGCAAACCAGAAGACGAATCGATCATGCTTTTTGCCAATATGATCGACGAGGATTTTATCGATGCCTACAAAATAGACATCGTCCAGGGGCGGAATTTTTCGAAGGAATTTCCGACGGATTTGGGAAATGCCATTCTGATCAATGAAGCCGCAGTCAGGAAACTGGGTTGGCAGGATAAAGCGGTCGGAAAACACATTGAAAGGTACGCAACGATGACGAAAAGAATCCCCCATAAAATCGTTGGTATCGTCAAAGATTATCATTTTCAATCCCTTCATGAGCAGATCCAGCCGCTCATGCTTTACTACTCCAGTCCTTACGGAAACTTCAACATGCTTTCCGTTCGCGCCCGGCCCGAAAACATCCAGGACACACTGGCCTTCCTGGAAACGACATGGAAACAGTTCGACACTCAATTTCCTTTTGAATTCTCCTTCGTCGACGATCAGTACGATGCCACGTACAGAACCGAAGTCCGCCTGGGGAAGCTTTTCGGCTATTTTACAGCTTTAGCTATCTTGATCGGCTGTTTAGGATTGTTCGGATTGACTTCTTTTACGACCGAACAGCGCACCAAGGAGATCGGCATCCGCAAGATTCTTGGAGCCTCGGTGTCGGGGGTTATCTTCCTACTGGTCCGGGATTTCATCAAGTGGGTTTTCCTGGCGGTTGTTGTGGCCTGGCCGATAGGATATTTCGTCATGAGAGACTGGCTGCAAAACTTCGCCTACCGGGCCAGCCTGGGTGTTTGGATTTTCCTGTCAGCGGCGCTGCTTGCCCTCGCTATCTCCATTGTGACCGTCAGCTACCAGTCCATCAAAGCCGCTCTGGCCAATCCGGCGAACTCTCTCAAATACGAATAAATAAAAAGATGTCAGTATTTTTTTAGGAAGCGGTTCCATCGCGTTTGGGAGAAAAAATGAGCAACGGTATTCACCAGACGCTGAAAGAATCCCTTATCCAAAAAGTATTCCGTAGAAGCGGCAAAGGACCAGTAGATCCGCCAGGGCTTTCCGATGATGTAATCCGCCGGGACAGGCCCCCAGATGCGGGAATCGGCACTCAAGTTGCGGTTGTCCCCCATGCAGAAATAGTGTCCCTCGGGAATTTTAAAGGCCGTTCCCATCTCTGTATGAACAAGAGAATTTCTGAATTCCGGAGGAAATTCATCCCACCACAGGACCGGATTTTCCGGTGGAAAGTCAACGGGAACTCTTTCGTCTCCCCTTATGAATGTGTAGGGCTCCTCGATGGGAGTCCCGTTGATAAAGATCTGGTTCTTGAAAATCATGAGGAGTTCACCCGGAAGTCCGATAACACGTTTGACATAAGTCAGCCTGTCCAGGTTAAGGGCTTCGACTTCGGGAGGGGATTTAAAAACGACGATCATCCCCCGCTTGATTTTCAGCTGGGGAAAGACAATTCCGTCCACAGCACTCAGCGACTTGGAATAGGCCACCTTATCGACGAGAAGATGATCTCCGACCAGCATGTTGTCTTCCATAGAGGGAGTGGGGATGCCGAAGGACTGGAGCAAAAAAGCGTTGATAAAAAAAACGAGAACCAGAACCTCCAGTATCATCTCAACATTTTCTCTTAGAGCCCCCGCCTTTTTTTGCTTCTGCTTCTTTTTTTTATCTTTCGATACTTTATTGCTTTTCTGAGACACTGTCTGCACTCCTTAGAGAAAACGCATGACCCAGCTGAAAAGGATCACTCCACCGACCATATAGATAAAATATTTCAAGCCGTAGCGGATGATGGCCTTCTTCTCATCGAATTTGATGAAGGCCATGAGAACGGAAACGATCCCGGAAAAAAGAACGAGAGAGATCAGATGACTTCTAAACATTCTTGCCTTCCTTGGCCATTCCATAAGCTTTGACAGCTATGAGGAGGTTCAGAAATCCGGCCACAGCAATATAAGTTGTTCCATAGACATAGGTGTAAGCGGCGATGTTCCCATCTCCCAGGCCTGTGATTTTGGCGATAAACCAGAACATCCCGCTGCCGACACTTCCCAAAAATCCCAGGAGTGTCAGCGGCTTGAAGTCATAGAGCGTCGTCATGCCGCCGTGCATGAACAAACCCAAAACGACAAGAAACAGGATTCCGGCAAAAAACACGAATCCCTTGACCCGTTTTCCCTGCAGGAAGTGTCCGGACCCGGGAACAATCCAAGAGACGATAAACATAAAAAAAGGCTTCATGGCTTTTCATCCGCCAGCGCCTGATCTAAATTCACAGGCACCGTTCAGTACAATATTACTAAAATATCAGGAAAAAGTTCCCAAGGAAAGAAAAAAAATGCCACGGCACAATCCATTCCGTTCTCGCCAAGACCCTACCCACCCCCGCCATCATCTTCAATCTGAAGGGAGTAAGGCCATTTCAGTGTTTTGCCCGCACAAATAGGAAGAGAACCTTTTAGACTCATTCCCCTCAAAACACATGCAAAAATATGATATAACTTGTGCAGGCCGGTTTCGTATTTCTAAAAAGGAAGAACCATGAACAAGAAAGAACCGATTATCACCATTCATGACTTGAAGAAAAGCTACGACGGAAAGAATTATGTCCTCCGCGGGATCGATGCCGACATCTTTCCCGGACAGATCATCGGCTATATCGGGCCCAACGGCGCCGGCAAAACCACAACTGTCAAGATTCTGATCGGCATGCTGCCCGACTTCGAAGGAGAGGTTTCGGTTTTTGGAACCAATGTGGCCGAGAATCCGATCGAGGTGAAAAAGAGGATCGGCTATGTTCCGGAAACCGCAGCCCTGTACGACACTCTGACACCAATCGAATACCTGAATTTCATCGGTCAGATCTACGGCATCCCTTCCGCTGACTGCCAATTACGGTCGACAAAAATGCTGAAGCTTTTCGGGCTCGAGGCCAACGCCAATATGCGAATGAATTCCTTCTCCAAGGGAATGAAACAAAAGGTGCTGGTCATCGCCGGCATGATTCATGACCCAGACATTCTTTTTCTGGATGAACCGCTGACCGGACTGGATGCCAATACGGCCATCGTCATCAAGGAGATCCTGGCCCAGCTGGCGGCTGAAGGAAAAACGATATTTTACTGCTCCCATGTCATGGACGTCGTCGAACGCATCTGTCACCGGATCATCATCATCGATAAGGGCACCATCATCGCCAACGGATCATTCGACGAGCTCCAGGCCATGGACAGAGGAAAATCTCTTGAAAACATATTCTCCCGCCTCACAGGAAGCACAGGGCATGCGGAAACAGCGGAACAAATCATATCCTCCTTCCATAACAGGACTTCCCAATGACTGAATTCGTGTTGAAGGTCCTCGACCTTTTCAAATGGCTCTTCCGTCTTCTGGGAGTTGACTATGAGAAACTCCGGATTCTTCTCTGGGCCAAGCTGACCGTCGACAACCGGCAGGAAAAATCGATGGCCCGAAGTGGCAAAAAGGAGATGTCGAAATCATTGGTAATTGTCGCCCTGGTCTACGTCTTCATAGGCTTATTTGTCGGCGTGATGCTCATCTGGATACAATCCGTCTTTTCGGCCATGGTCTTTGTGTTTTCCGTGGTCATGGTCATGACGGCGGTAGCCTTGATCTCGGATTTCACGTCCGTTCTTCTCGACACAACGGACAATTCCATTCTCCTCCCCCGTCCCATCGACAGCCGGACTTTAGCCGTCGCCAGAATCACCCACATCGTCTTTTACATCCTCTTGATCACCTTGTCCTTGACGTTATCTTCCATGGTTATCGGGACCATCAAATTCGGCCCTCTTTTTACAGTCGTCTTTTTTATCGCTCTTTTTTTCGCCGTCCTCTTCGTGGTTTTTCTGGCCAATGTTTTCTACCTCCTGCTCATAAAAATATCTACGGAAGAGCATTTTCGCGACATCATCCTCTATTTCCAGATATTCATGGCCGCTTTCGCCATGGGCAGCTACCAGCTCCTGCCGAGACTCATGGAAATAGACGCTCTGAAAGGTTTCACACTTCCCATCCGCTGGTGGACTTTTCTCATTCCTCCGGCCTGGTTGGCCGCTCCGATTGAAATTTCGGTCACCGGAAACTTCAGCGGCCCAATGATCGTTCTGACTCTCCTGGGATTGACCATCCCCACCCTCAGCATTTTTATTGTCGTCCGGTTTCTGGCTCCTGGCTTCAGCCGCGCCCTTTCACGGCTGGACGTTAAAGCTCAGTCGAAGAAAAACGAGCACATCCGCTTTGAAAAACGATGGAGCCTGTCAGCCTTTCTCTCCAAAATATTGACATCCAATATTTCCGAACGGATTGCGTTTCAACTGTCCTGGAAGCTCTCCTCCCGGGACAGGAAATTCAAACTCAGAACCTACCCCACATTCGGCTATATGCTGATCATCGCCTTTGTCCTTTCCGTCTACAGAAGCGGCAATATTCTCCAGAATATAAAATCTTTACCCATGACGGAGAAACACCTGATTTTTCTGTACATCGGCTGCATTCTGATCCCGGTCGTCGTAATGGCCCTCCGGTTCTCGGACCAGTTCGAGGCCTCCTGGATCTACCGCACCCTGCCCTTTTCTTCCGCCGGAGATATTCAGAAAGGCAGCTTGAAAGCCATAATTATCAAGTACGGTGTATCCGTTTTCCTTCCTCTGGCTTTCTTCGTAATTCTTGTCTGGGGATTCAGGATCCTGGATGATATCGTCCTGGCCTTTTCGAACATGATTATCGCCAGTCTTCTCATGAGCTCCATGGCCAGGCGGGATCTCCCTTTTTCGAGGAGCTACACAGCTGCAGCGGAAAGGCAGAAAAGTTTGACAGGTATTCTACTGTTCATAGTGCCGGCCGCAATTGGAGGCATCCACTTCGGACTGACAATGCTTCCAGGCGCCGTCCCGGCCGCCATCGTCGTCTCACTTGCGATAGCCTACCTGGGCATGAAATCCTACGGAAATATGACCTGGGAGACCATCAATCTTTAGCTGTCTTCGAATTTTGATCCAGTTGGAAGGAATATAGTCAGACGATCAGCAGGAAACCATCAATCCGACCAGCAAAAGGCCCAGAAAAATAAGAAGTTCGACGATGATCCGGGCATGTTTCTCTGAAGAAGGATCACTCGTAGCGGAGGCTGTCAATCGGATTTGACGTGGCCGCTTTTATGGATTTGACACTGACCGTCAAAAGAGCGATGCCCAGAGCGATCAAACCGGAAA
>CBFDBS010000134.1:0-7242 GCA_965603105.1 uncultured bacterium | reverse complement strand
GGGGCCTGTCCCCAATTTTTATTTTTTGATTTTGACATAGACACGCTGGGTGTCGGAAATGGCGGTTGCATATTTATTCCTTCCATCCAAGAAATCTTTCATCAATTTGAAAAAAGCACCGTTCAATACAAGTAGAGCCAGCAGATTCGGGAGAGAACAGACGGCGACCGAAATATCGGCGAAGACCCAGAGTTTGTCGACATCGGCCACTCCGGCGAAAAGAACTCCGGGCATTAGATAAAACCACCTCAAGTATTTCAGGGCTTTTTTACCGAAGATGTCGATGACAGCATTCTCATAGTAGATAAAAAAGCCGATCTGTGTCGTCAGACAGAAAGTCAGGATGGACAGGCTTAAAAACGCGTTGGTCAGTCCCGGGGAAAATACAAAAGAGAAGGCGTTGAGAACGAGCTCGATTCCCGATTCTCCGCTTGAGAGGGCTCCCGTTGAGAGGATGGTGAAGGCGGTGATGGTGCAGATGACGATGGTGTCGATAAAAACCTCGAAGGCACCCCACATTCCCTGCCGGAAAGGGTGGTCGGTATTGGCCGTGGCATGGGCCATGGGGGCTGTCCCTAAACCGGCTTCGTTGGAGAGCATGCCGCGTGAGACTCCCTTCTGGATGGCTTTAGCGATGGTCGCCCCGGCGAATCCTCCTAAAGCGGGCGCAGCCGAGAAGGCGTGTTTGAAAATAAGAGCGAACACCTCGGGAATTTTAGGGGAATTGATAAGAAACACAGCCGCTCCGGCCGTAAGGTAGAGAATGGACATCAGCGGAACGAGTTTTTCGCAAAACTGTCCGATGCGCCGGATGCCTCCTATGATCACGACGGCCGTGATGAGCGCCATGGCTCCAGTGATGAGGTAGGGATCGATGCCGTAGCTGGAGAGAAAGGCCCGCCCTACGGTGTGGGATTGGATGAGAGTGGCCGTCAGAAGCGCATTGATCAGCACCCCGACGCTGAAGAGCCTGGCCAGGAATCTCCAGCCCAAGGCTTTCTTGATATAATACATGGGGCCACCGTGAAGTGCGCCCTTTTCATCGGTCTCTCTGTAATGGACGGCAAGCGTGATTTCTGCGGTTTTAGTCATCATGCCCAGGAAAGCGAGAAGCCACATCCAGAAGATGGCTCCGGGCCCTCCGATCGACAATGCTGTGGCCACACCGGCGATGTTCCCCATCCCGACCGTACTGGCCAGAGCCGTGGCCGTCGCCTGAAATGGGGTCATCATCCCTTCCCCTGACCTGTCCGTTCTCTTGAACACTCCCCCGATGGTGTTCTTCCAGATAAGGGAAAGTCCCCGTACCTGGAACACCCTGGATTTTGCGGTCAGATAGACGGCTACAGCAGCGATAAAGACCAGCGTCCACGGTCCCCACAGGACTTCATCCACCTTCAAGGCAAGGTCCAGAATCTTATCCATCTTTTTCTGCTTTTACAGGAGTCCTGAGGAGAGAGCTCAGGGTTTCCTGAAGTCTTGAGCGTATCTACGGGCGATGGTGACGGTTTCCATCAACGCTCCGGCCGTAACCACTGGAGAAATGGCCACGAATCGCAGGTAGGTTTTACCGTCCAGTCTGGTGATAGATACGGCTCTCCTGCCCTCATCCAAAATGCGAGTGTACACATCATTCTGTAATTTATCCAGCTGACTCTCGGGAATACCTTCAGGCCGGAGGCGCAGGCAAAGGATACCTGTGTCGGGCTGATGGCCGAGCTCGATATCTTCTTCGCTCTGCAGGCGGAAGGCAAGCGTCTTTATCGCCTGAAGCGGTGACCTGAGCGATTCGATAACCTTTATCATACCCTGGTGTCTCAGAGAAGCGACGAGGGGGAGGGCGGACAACGGCCGGGTTGTCGGAGCCGACTTCAATCCCGGATTGGGCTTAAGGTCCTCTTCTCTGTTGAAGTAGTCGCCGTGAATTGTCATCCTTCTGAAATCCTCTTTCCGGCGGACAAAAAGAAGTGAGCTGGGGATGGGAACACGCATCTGCTTGTGAGGGTCCCAGCTCAATGAGTCGGCCTGGGTCATTCCCTGGAAAAGAGGCTTCCATTCGGGGACCATGCTGTAGGCCAATCCATAGGCACCGTCCACATGCAGCCAGATGCTGTGTTTCCTGCAGACCTCGGCAATATCCATTAGCGGATCGACGGACCCGGTGGATGTCGTACCGGCCGTGGCCACCACACAGAAAGTTTTCTTGGATTGTTGAAGATTCCAGAGGGTTTTTTCGAGAAGAGAAACATCCATGCGGCGGTTTTTGTCGACCGGAATAGAGAGCAGACTCCGGTCGCCCAGGCCCAGAACCCGTACGGCGTGGCGCAGCGAAAAATGGGCTTCACTTGAGGCCAGAATCGTCAGATTTCCAGGTTCAGAGAAGCCTGTCAGCCCTTGAGCGCCCAGGTCAAAACCTGCTCTTTCCGCCTCATGGTGCAGAGCCAAGTAAAGAGCCTGTTGGTTGGCGTAAGTGCCGCAGTACATGAAGGTGGCGTCGGATCCGGCCGGCATTCCAAACAGCCGGCAAAGAGCCTGACAGCAAAGCTCTTCCAGAGTTGCCCCCCCGGGAGACACCTGCCAATTGGTCACACCCTGGTTGAAAGCTAAGGCGACAGCCGCTCCTGTGCCCGCCCCTGCCTCAGGGAAAGCGTTGAACAGGGACTGAAATCCGGATTTATCATAGTTCATTAAATGAGGGACCAGACACTGGTCGATTTTTTCTTTTAGACGTTTGAGAGGAAGTCCCCTGTCTTGAAAATCGACCAGAGGTCTCAAATCCTCGGCCACCTGTTCGGGCGTTGCTCCCGAATAAATGAGATCGGATGGATAATTTTTCATTGTTTCCAGCGATTCCAAAACCAGTATTTAATCATTCTTTTCAATTTCCTGTCTGAGTTTCCGGTGGAGATAGCGGCCTCTCCCTCTTTGAGCCAGACACTGTTCGCCGTCTATGATGAGTTCCCCACGAGAAAAAACTTTTTCGATCTTGCCGGTGATTTCTATCCCTTCGTAGGCCGACCAGTCTGTGGCCATATGATGGGTTTTCTCTCCCATTGTCCACGTTTTTCCAGGATTGAAGAGAACGAGATCGGCATCGGCCCCCGGATCCAGGCTTCCTTTTTGCGGGGTCAAGCCGAATAATTCTGCCGGCTGGGTGGAGACAATATCGATGAGCAAAGGGAGGGAGATTTTTTCTTTCACCACCCCGTCAGAAAAAAGGAGGCTCAGACGGGATTCGATGCCCGGGATACCGTTGGGGCATCTGTCGAACCTCGATACGCCCATCTTTTTTGCCTCCCAGGAGTAGGCGGCGTCATCCGAGCTCACCAGAGAGATCTGTCTGTTTCTGAGTCCTTGCCACAGCCTCTGCTGCACCCGGAGATCTCTGAGCGGGGGAGAGCAGATCCACTTGATCCCGTCCGGTTGTTCGAGTTTTTGTTCCGTAAAGATGAGGTAATGGGTACATGTTTCCGCGTAGACGTGGAGACCTTCTTCCCGAGCCCCGCTGACAAGGTCAACACCCCGGTCGGTGGCCATATGGACGACAAAGAGCCGGCCGCCCGTTTCCCGAACGAGCCGGATACAGCGTTCGATGGCTTTGTTCTCTGCTTCTACGGGCCGGCTTCTGGCATGATAAAGAGGAGCTGTCTTTCCCGATTGGATCAAGTCCCGGACTCCTTTTTCAACGGTCGCGTTGTCTTCGGCATGGACGAGAAGCATTCCTCCTGCTCTTTCCAAGGCTTTCAGGATTTTCCTCAGATCTTTGTCCTCCGTAAAAAGTCCTTCCTGGCGGTAGGTCATGTAGCATTTGATGGTCGGCGCCCCTTCCTCGACCATAAGCGGGATTTCGGAAAGAGCGGCTGGAGTAGGATCTGTGATAACCGGGTGGATTCCCCAATCGACGATTGCCCGGCCTTCAGCTTCTTTTTTTTTGTTTTCTAAAGCGGCCCCGAGAGAACGGCCGTGTTCCTGATTTGCAAAATCGATGAGGGAAGTCACTCCTCCATAGGCGGCCGCCCGGGTGCCTGAGTCAAAATCATGAACGCTGACCGTGTTCATGAACGAGTCATTGAAGTGGACGTGGGTATCGACGGCGCCGGGGAAGACGTATAGCCCGCGGGCGTCGATCTCCACATCGGCCTTGATGCCCTCGAAAAGGCCGGCGGCCTCAATCTTTTCTCCTCGAATGAGAATATCTTGGACGGATAGTTTTTGGGAATCGACAGTTGTCCCTCCGCGGATGAGTTTGGTCTGTATAGAAGACACGGTCAAGAACTAATTATCAGGTGGAATGTAGCCGAGGTCTGTAACGGCTTTAGTGGCTACCTGTCCGTCAATTATGGGCTTCATTCGAGAATAGCCGAGCAGAAGACACCAGTCGGCGATAGTGTTGATCCTCCTGGGAATCCCTTCTGAATGCTCCCAGATGATGTGCTGGGCTTCAGAAGTAAAGAGGCTTTTTTGAGTACCTGCCACACCGAGGCGGTATTCGACATATCTTTGAGTGTCATCTTGTCCCAGTGCGGTGAGATTGTGCCTAAGGCCGATCCTTTGATCCAGAGGCGGAATGGCCTTTACTATTTCCCTGAGCCCGGTTTGTCCAAAAAGGAGCAAGGTTGTCAGGAATCGGTCATTGAGCTGAAAGTTGAGCAGAAACCGGACTTCTTCGAAGGTCAGGGGGTCGACAATGGACTGGGCTTCATCGATGATGATGATCGTCTGTTTCCCCTGTCTGAGATTCTTGAAAAAACGGTCGTTGAGAGCTTCGAGGTATTCGTTCTTGGTAGGGGAAGCGGAGGGTTTGATTCCGAATTGATTGCAGATTTCCGTCAGCATTTCTATTGGCGAGAGCTGGGGATTGATGACGATGGCAAAATCGAATATGCTTCGCGGTAGGATTTCGAAGAGCAGCCGGCTGATCACTGTTTTCCCGCTGCCGTATCCGCCTGTAAGCATCCCTGCCCCCAGATTTTCCTTGATGACATAAATCATCAACGCCGCCGCATCCAGATGTTGTTGGGACAGATACACAAAGCGCGGATCTGGTGTATTTTGAAAAGGTTTTTCTTTTAGGCCCCAGTGCCTTTCGTACATTTGATTTAGCTACGTTTGACTTTGGTCAAGCATCCCGCATTGTAAGTCAATCCCTTTAGCCTGTCAAACATTCCTTGCTGAGCATTTCCAAAGCCGTGCCACCCAAAAAAAGATTCACTTCACGGTTTTGGCAATGCCGGGCAGAGGATCTGTGCTATAATTTCTGGTACCATGGTGAGTTATCAACCGGCAGCGCAAATCCGCTTCTTGCGGAAAAGCAAAAGATGTCTCCTTCTTGTTGTCTTTTTCGTCCTTTTTGTAAAGACTGTCTCTCCTGAAATCCAGCCACTTCGGGTTGTCCACATCAACGTTGTCGTGGACGAGGAATACAAAAGAGCGGAGGGTTGGCGTGAAGACACCAGCCGGCTGATTGCCAGTGCTTCCATGGTCTATGAGAAGTCTTTCGGCATCCGTCTAAAGATCAAAGATTTCGGTTTTTGGACATCGGACAATTCACATCTTTCCTTGATGGAGCTCCTCAACGATCTCCAGCGGTCGGTGTTTCCTCCGGATAGTGACATTGTCCTGGCCTTAACCGGACAGCCCAATCTCAATATTGACCTCAACGGGGTCGCTTCCTACCTTTACGGGTACGCTCTGCTCAGATTTAATCCTTCCTTTTCTTCGATGAGAATCACACTCCTTCATGAAATCAGCCACCTTTTTGGCGCAGTGGACATCTTTGAAAAGGGCTCGATCATGAGTTCCAAGAGCCCGGATGTGAAATTCGATGCTTTTACGGAGAGAATCACCTTTTTGAACAAACAGAGGCGCTTCAATCCATATGTTTTTCCTCTCCAAGGAGTCATACTTGATGAAGCGGAGGCTCTCTACAGGGAGAGAATACTCTCCCATCCCCATGAATTGGACAGCTATGTTTTTTTGGCTCTGATCGACTTGGAAAAAGAGAATTACGAGCAGATGATCACTGAATGTCGGGAAGCGATGAAGATCAATCCACAATTGCCCGAACTCCATAACCTCCTGGGCATCGCCTACCGGCGGAGCGGAAAGATTGACCAGGCGATCGATGCCTACAATAGAGCTCTGGATATTCAGTCAGATCTGCCTGAAGTGTTTTACAATCTTGGCATCGCGTACATGAAGAGAGGAATGAATGACGAGGCAGTCGATAAATACAAGAAGGCCATTTCCCTCAAGCCCCACTATGCTCAGGCTTATTCCAATCTGGGATTTCTCTATCTGGAGCTGGGCCTGGTGGATTTTGCCCTCGATGAAGTCAGGAAGGCCCTCAATATTTACCCGGAATTGGCCGAGGCGTTGACAACTCTGGGAGCTGCTCTCATAGCCAAGGGGGAATACGGAGAAGCAGAGGCCGCTTCACTGAAGGCTTTGGAGATCGATCCCGGTCTTTCAGGAATCTACAACAATCTGGGCAGTATTTCCATGAAAAAGAACCGGATTGAGGAGGCGATTCGGGAGTATAAACATGCCCTGGAAATCAATCCATCCTACGCTCAGGCGCATTATAATCTGGGAAGGGCTTACCTTGTCAAAGGAAAAACCGATGAGTCGGTCGAAGAATTTCAGCAGGCCATATCTTTGAAGCCGGATTATCATAAGGCGTTTTCCAATCTGGCTTTTGCCTTTCTCAAAAAGGGCAAAATCGAGGAGGCTCTTACCGCCTGTCAGAAAGCCATCGAAATCAAACCTGACTATGCGATTGCCTTTGCCAACATGGGTTTCGCTCAGCTTCATTCAGGAAATTTTGAATCGGCAGAGGAAGCGGCCCGGCAAGCAGAAGAGCTCGATCCACTTCTTCCTGAACCGCACATCATCTACGGTCTGCTAGGTGAGAAAAAGGGGGAGATCGAGAAAGCACAGCAGGCTTACAGTCAGGCTATCAAGCTGAATCCGGACTGTCTTGAGGCCCATATGTTTTCGGCTAATCTTTATTACACGAGGAATCTTTGGACCGAAGCGGCCTCCCACTATCAAAAAGTCATCGCCCTTGATCCTGGAAATGGCCAGGCTTTCAACAATCTTGCCGTTGTTTCTTTCCGCTTGAATCGATTGGATGACGCCTTCGAATATTTGGGAAAAGCCGAATCTCTGGGATTTGAAGTTCATCCCGATTTCAAAGCCGAGCTGCTGAAGAAAAGAAAAAAGTATTCATTCTGACCGGAA
>CBFDBS010000133.1:0-7291 GCA_965603105.1 uncultured bacterium | reverse complement strand
CTTCCCAAGCCAGAAAGGAAGGAGAGGTCGCCCGCCTCAATGCCGAAGCGATCATCGCCAAAACGCAGTGGGAAAACGAGGCAAAAAAGGCCGATTCACAAGTCCTGGTCAACGAGAGAAAGGCCAGGGCCGATTACGCTTACGAACTGGAGCGTTTCCGCCTCAACCAGGAGATAAAGAAAGAGGAGGCCAAAGTCAAAATCATCGAAACGCAAGAGGCGATCAAGATTGAGGAATTGGAAATCGCCCGCAAGGAAAAAGAACTGGAGGCAACCGTCCTCAAACCGGCCGATGCACGCAAATACCAGATCAAGGCAGAAGCAGAAGCAGAAGAATTCAGGATCCAGACCGAAGCCAAAGGAAAAGCGGAAGCATTGAAATCCGAAGGGCAGGCTGAAGCCGAAAAAATCAAGCTGCGGGGCATGGCCGAAGCGGAAACCATGCTTAAAAAAGCTCAGGCTTGGGACAAATACAACCAAGCCGCCATCCTCGAAAATTATCTTCAAATCCTTCCCGAACTGGCCAAAGCTGTCTCCGAACCTCTATCCAAAGTCGACAAAATTATCCTCGTCGGAGGCGACAAGGGACTGGGAGCATCCAAGATCACGGCTCAGGTGGCGGAAGTGCTGGCGCAGATGCCCGATGTGGTCCATTCCCTGACCGGCGTCGACATAAAAAAATACCTTAAGGAAAAGCTCAACCCGGATAAAGACGAAGATTAGAATCAAATCGTCGTCTGAAAAGGTAAGACATGGTATCAGACAAGGCAAATAAAATCGGTGAGTCGCCTACGTTTAAGGTCAATGCCAAAGCCAAGGCTATGAAAGCCCAGGGCATCGACATCGTCGACCTGAGTGTCGGAGAACCGGACTTCCCCACACCTCAAAACGCCAAAGACGCCGGGATCAAAGCCATCCAGGAAAACTACACCAAATACACGCAGGTCCCCGGCACTCCGGAATTGAAGGATGCCATTATCCACAGGCTCAAAGAAGACCACGGGCTCGTATATTCCCGGCAGGAAATCATTGTTTCCTCGGGAGCCAAGAGTTCTCTCTATCACCTGCTCCAGGCGCTGATTAACGAAGGTGACGAAGTCATCATCCCCGCTCCATACTGGGTGACTTATCCTCACACTGTCTCCCTGGCAGGAGGAAAGGCAATCATCCAACCGACCAAGGAGGAAAACGAATTCCGCATCACTCCCGAACAGCTCAAAGCTGCCATAACCCCTGCGACACGAGCCATCATCATCAATAATCCTTCCAATCCTACAGGCAGCGCTTATTCCAAACAAGAACAGGAAGCCCTGGCCGAAATCATTCTCGAGGAAGACATCTATGTCATCGCCGATGAGATCTACGAGAAGCTCGTCTATGATGATTTCATTTTCTCAAGCTTCGCCTCTTTGGGAGACGAGATCAAGAAGAAAACAATCATAATCAACGGTGTCTCTAAAGCCTATTCAATGACGGGCTGGCGTATCGGATACGCAGCAGGCCCGGCCGATATCGTCGACGCCATGTCCAAAATTCAAGGCCATTCCTCGTCCAATCCCAGCTCTATCTCTCAGAAAGCGAGTCTCGAGGCGTTTCGGGGACCCCAGCATGAGGTCGCCAAGATGATGGCCGAGTTCCAAAGGAGAAGGAATTACGCTTACATGAGGCTCCAGGCCATCCCCGAAATCTCCTGCTACAAACCCCAGGGGGCCTTCTACCTCTTTCCCAATATGTCCTCCTATTACAAGAAAGAATTCAACAACACTCTCATCCGCAATTCCTATGGGTTGGCTTACTATCTCCTCAAAGAGGCCCAGGTGGCCATCGTTCCCGGGGACGCCTTCGGCACGGATAACTGCATCCGTCTCTCTTATTCCACATCCATGGAAAACCTTGAAAAAGGCATGGACAGGATTATCGAGGCTCTTTCCAGATTAAAAACAGCCAAAAAAATAAAACGCATCTCCCTCAATAACACCATCACCCAGAACTCAAAATCGGTTTCTGTGGATCCTTCGGTCTCGACTGGAATGCGTGATGCTCTGGTGGCTGAGATGGAGAACCATCTGAGCTTTGCCAACTATTTCGAGTGGAACGCCAACATCAATGGAGTTATCGTCCAGCTGCGAACCAATGTTTCTCATCTCAACGATTTCTGGATCGAAAACTGGTACCCGGCCCAACTGGAATCCGATCTGGAACCCCACGGTATCATCTATGCCGTCGATGGAATAGCCGGCCGGGAGCCACGGGCATTCTACAACAGCGAGACAAAAACAGGCATTTTGGTCAACGCCGACAACTATGCTCCCTTGAGGAGCCTCGCCCTGGGCCTTGTCATGGATGTCTCCGAGAGTCTCTTCAATGTCTTTGCCATCCGGGGCATGACCGTTGATGTCGATGGAAAGGGTCTCCTTCTCATCGGTCCCAAGGGAACGAAAAAGACGGAACTTTTTTGGGGCCTTGTGCAGGACAAGCGTTTTTTTCTTCATTCCAGCGACCTCTCATTCATCCGCTTTTCAGGAGGCACTCCTGTTGCCAGCGTCGCCGAGCGGAAACTCTTCCTGCCGACCAATAGCGTGGAAGCCTTTCCCCATCTGGCCTCTCTTTTCGATAACAGCAAGTGTGAAAACATAATTGTCCGCAAAGAGGACTGCCTGAATACCGAATGTTTGCGTGTCGATGACTGCCGTTTGGACAGAGGCTCTCCATTCTGCTTCAAAGCGTCTAAAAAGGCCCATGCTCTTCTCGATCCTTACTGGATTGAAGGCCCCGCCAAACATGTGAAACGCACGGCCCTGCACTGGCTGTTCCTGCTGCGCAATGATCCCACATCGCCGGGAGTCATGAAAATGGAACCGGATGAGGCCCTCCGCCTGATTGAATCGGGCGAGAGCCCGGGAATCAGACACTCTGCCGGGCCGGCTCAAAACATCGCTTATTTCAATCCCCACCTCCTGCACTCGACTGCCGAGAGGGGCGATCATCACCGGAATTTCTTCAGACACCTCTGCTCTCATCTCTCCTGCTATATCTTCAACAGCGGCCAGGCGTCGGTTGAAGACATTAAAAATATAGTCACCGATTTGACAGAAGTTGCGGATCTGCAGGGACAATAGGTCCTCATGGCACAAGACAGCCTGTATGACGAAAACGCTTACAGAAAATTTTCCGAGGAATTTTTCAACGTCATCAAAGGACCCAACATCAGGACAGTCGATCTCAAGTGGTTGGAACCGAGAGCCAGGGCTGTTGGCATTCAAACCAGACACGGCTCATACGGCTGGCGGTCCGCCATCTCCAGCCGGATAGCTCCTAAAACCGTCACCCTGGGAAGTGAAAGAGTCCGGCTCCCGAATGCGACTCCCGACCAGAAGCATTTGATCGCTAAAGCCCCCGAAGAACTGGAAAAAGTCCTTCACCTGCTCCGCACCCTGCCTTTCTACCTCATCCGGAGGCAGATGGGCGATAACTTGACCTATAATCCCATCTGCAACCTGATCGTCTCGGAAGCGGATCTGGGCAACTACCGCTTGGGTTACATGTGGGCCAACACGATGTTCCCCGTCGGGAAAAAACCGGGGCCGGAATTTTTTATGGTCCACATTCCAGAGGAGCATCCTATCCGGCAGCAGGTCCTCGTCCTCCCCGAATACAATATCAACATCGCCCTGGGAACGGATTATATGGGTGAGGACAAGAAAGGTTTTCTCCGTCAAGCCATGTGGGCAGCGGATCAGCAGGACATGCTCGGCCTGCACGCAGGAACGAAGATCGTAGCTGCAAGAGGTTCGGACGACAGACTGAAAACCTATGGTGTTTTTCTTTTCGGATTAACGGCAACGGGGAAATCCACCTGGTCCTGTCACCAACTGGGACTCGACCACCAAAAAGGCGAGAAAACTCTTGTCACTCAAGATGACATTGTCTTTCTCAAAAAGGACGGTGCGGCTCTCGGTTCGGAAAATAATTTTTTTGTCAAAACCGATGTGGAGAAGGAATACCAGGAAGCCATGTACAATGCCCTGGTCGATAAAACCGCCCTGTATGAAAATGTCATGATCAAGGCCGATGGAGAGGTCAATTTTCTGGATGAATCCCTCACCGCCAACGGCAGGGCCGTCTTGCAGCGTAAAAAACTCCGGATCGACATTGCAGGCAAAAAAGTCGATATTTTCTCCAGATCCATCGACCTTCCTCCGCTTGAAGACCTGGACGGACTGATTTTCGCCTTTATCACTCGTAGAAACACGATCATGAGTTTCGCCCAGGAGCTCACGCCTGAACAGGCCGTTCTCGCCTATTTGTGGGGGGAGAGCACCCACAGCTATGCCAGCCAGCCAGCCAAGGCCGGTGAATCTGTTCGCATCGTCGGCACAGATCCCTTCATCATCGGATCACGGGCACAAAAGGTGAACAGATTCCATGAGATCATCATGGCCCTGAATGCCAAGCATCCGGGAAAACTCAAGTTCATGCAGTACAACACAGGCGGTATGGGAGAGATCATCGACGTCAAAGAAGACAATGGCAGGCAAATCAAAACCCTGGTCCGCAAAGTCAGCCGCGTCCCCATCAACCTCATGGCCCAAATCCAACGCGGAGATCTTCGAGGCATGAATGACTATGAACCGGGCCTGCTCGGAACCCGGGAAATCCAGCGGGTGGAAGGAAGAGCCCTGACCGATTGGGATGTCCATAAGTTCTATTCTCCAGTCCAGATCGAGAACTACATCAGGGATATCGTCAGTGGGCGCCGAGTTTTTACAGAGGAAATCGCCTCCGAAGGACTTCATAGGGAAATCGTCCAATCCGCCGAAAGGTCTTTCCGCATCGACCGGAGTCAGGGCAAGGAAGAGGAAACGTCTGCGGAGGATCTCCTCGAAAAGGAGAAGCCATCCGAGTTCTGGGAAACCAAATCTCGCCCGAAAAGGGATGGGTACTGGCGATCCCGCTAAACGAACTTTTTTTCGAGTTCTTCAGCCACACAGTGAAGGATCAAAAGGTGCACTTCCTGGATGCGAGGAGTGGAAAGAGAGGGGACATCGAGGACAAAATCACAGATCGAGCCCAGTTCACCTCCGCCCTGACCGGTTAAAGCGACCGTCACCAGTCCCTTTTCTCTAGCCGTCTTGAAGGCGGCGACGACATTTGGAGAACTCCCGCTGGTGGAAATCCCCAAAGCGGTGTCGCCTTTGATCCCCAGGGCTTCTATCTGTCGGCTGAAGACCTGGTCGAATGACGAATCATTGGCAATTGATGTCAGTGCCGAAGTATCTGTTGCCAACGAAACGGCAGGCAGAGGCGGGCGGATTTCTAGATATCTGTTCACCAGCTCGGCGGCGAAGTGTTGGGCCTGGGATGCACTGCCTCCGTTCCCGAAAACGAGAATTTTGCGGCCAGCAAAGAGGCAATCCGCCATCCGCTTGACAGCTTGACCGAAGACATCTGACCTGCTGTTGAAAAAATGTGCTGCAGCATCCGTCAGCTCGCCCAGTTTGTTCAGAAAATCCATCTATTCCTCCTTCAACACTCACAGGCTCCCTTTGGAACAAGCCCGGATAAGATGATCCTTTTGACTTCATCTATAAGAGAAGTCATGTCATCGAATGTCCGGCCTTGGAGAGAGACGGGCGGATGAAAAATGACACTTATTGTCCCTTTTTTAACAAAAAATCGCCCTTTGGGCATCAGCTCAAAAGTGCCGCTGATGGAAACAGGAACGATATCGGTTCTGCTTTCCTGGGCCAGGAAAAAACCGCCGCGTTTGAAGTCCTGCAGCTTCCCATCAAGGCTTCTTGTTCCCTCGGGAAATATTAAAAAAGAATATTTTTTTTCTTTTATCAGACTGACCGCCCTTTGGATGCTTTTTTTCCCTCCCTCTTTCCCTTTCCGATCAACGGTGACAAACTCCGCATAGCGCATAGCCTGTCCGATAACCGGAAGGCGGTAGATCTCTTTCTTCAAGATAACTCTGACCTTTTGAGGGATCAGAATAAACATCAGAGGTCCATCCAGGAAACTCTCATGATTAGGCATAAAAATGAAAGTTTTTTCTCCATGCCGCTGCTCGAGGCCGGAAAGCTGCACCCGGAGACCGAGAATACGCTGTCCGAGACGCATCGCCCAGCGGGTGATGACAAACAGCGGCGCGCTTGTTCTGAAGACTACACAGAAAAGAAGAAAAGGGATGAGGAGAAGGACCAGAATAACATAGATGACAAAAAGCAAGATTGTTCTCATTTGAAGCTCAAATGATTATACCTTATTAGAGAGGGAGGCACTATTTCTTTTTGCCTGCTGTTTTAACAACAGAAATAAGGAGAAGGAGGGACGACCAATCAGAAGAGGGGCATCATTGAATCCAGGGCAAAAAAAAAGGCAGCGTCTCGTATCGAGCGCTGCCTTCTTTCTGGAAGAGTCAGGAAAATATGATAATCTTTCCTTAAAGGCGTATCAAGTTCCCGTCGATCCGGCTGTCCTCGGGGCGCAGACGAACTGTCCGTTCCAGTTGATGATGTCGTTTTCGAAATCGGCAATTGAATCGACCACGTACAGGAATGCGCCGTTGGTTGCATTCCAGGTGAAATCCCAGGCTCCATCCCGTCCCTGAGAGGCGACGATGAATTCATCCGTGACTCCAGCAGCGGCGGTCATGTTCTGCAAGTCCAAAGTGTCTCCACTTTCAATAAAGAAAGCATTTCCCCACTGGTCATTGATAGGGATGGCTTTGGTGTAGAAGGGGATCAGGGCATTCCAAATAGTATCACCCGAAGCGACTGCACCTGAATGAACCGGACCGTTGCCGTGATCGGTGATGTAATCCAACACGTTAGTGGCGAGTGTGTTCACGTCCTTCATCGTTCCTTTCTGACGGGCCTTCTGCATCGCGGTAACCGCGTTGGGGATGAGGAGAGCAGCCAGGATGCCGATAATGGCAACAACAATCAGCAGCTCAATCAACGTAAAACCCTTAGATCTTTTAAACATACGAAACCTCCTAATAATTTTTTGTCCTTTGGAAAATATTATTATTTCGTTCCATTGGCATTATTATCTTTAGCAATATCCGTGCCAGATTTGCCAGAATACAAGTTATTGATTACACTGTATTTAAAAAGCACAGCCCTGCATTCTTTCACATCGTATTGACATTATTTGTCAATCTTGGTAACAATTTGTGTCATTTTCAAGCCAGGCGGGCGTATCGACTCAATTCTCCCTGAACATGGGCCTTGAATTTTTTAAGTCGAATTTATCGATGAGATACCGCAACGACCGGTAGTTGATCC